>JBAZLW010000285.1:0-3783 GCA_041650095.1 Hydrogenophilaceae bacterium
TCCAGGCCGGTCACGCTGTTCCATTGCACGGACGGCGCCTGCGCCGAACATGGGCCTTCCGGCGGCGGCAGGTACAGGATCACCCGGCGCGGGTGGTAGAGGCCGCGGCGCCAGTCCGGCGTGCGCAGGTCGACGGTGCGCCGGGACACGTCCTGGAAGCTGTCCGGCTTGCAGGGCACGCCGTGGCGGTGGACCTGGCGCCAGGTGACGGTCTGGCCGGAAAAGGTGGTTTCATGGGCGCCCGAGTTGGCCGCATCGCACTGCACCGCCCGCGAGCAGTAGCGCAGGTCCGGGGTCGCGGCGGGCAGGCCGGGATGGCGTGCGCGTGCCGAAGGGCCGGCATCCGGGGCGATCTCGGGCTCGCCGTAGGCCGCTTCCGGCAGCAGGGCGCGGTCGACGCGCGGGGTGATGGCGAGCCGCTTCCAGCCCTCCTGGATCTCCACCTCGAACTGGCCGACCGCCTCGGCGATGGCCTCGATGCTGACCCGGGTGCCCTTGCGCTGGCGCCAGGCCACGGCGTCGGCCAGCTCAGCCCGGCGTCCGGCCTCGTCGGGCGATACCAGGCGCACGTCGAGCAGTTGGGCGAAATAGGGCAGCAGCCAGTCCTGGCAATGGCGGCCTTCGCCGTCCCGGTCGGGGAAGTTGTCGTACAGGCGCTGCTCGACGGTGGCATGGAAGGCGTCCAGCAGCTCGCCATAGACCGCCAGCAACTTGCCGAGGTCGCCGGTCCGGTCGCGCTCGCGCCAGACCGCGGGCAGCCATTGTCTGAGCAGTTCGCCGTAGTCGGGGGTCATAGTCCGTACTCCTCGACGACCGCGGCGAAGCCGGCGGCGTTGAACACCAGGCACTGGCTGGCGGCCGGCTGGGCGACCAGCAGCTTGCCGCCGGTAGCGACCGCACGGGCCGGGGCCGCGCCGGCCGGCGGGGGATCGAGCAGGATGGCGCAATCGCTGTTTTCCACCCCGGCGACGCCGTCGACCACCTTGTAGATGTCGCCGCGGTAGAGCGCCTGGCCGAGCTGGCGCACCCGCTCGGAGAAGGCAGCCTGGAGGGCGGCCAGCACGGCGTCCTTGACGGTCTGGCTGTCGTAGGCGGCGGTGCGCACCCGGATGGTGACGGCGAGACGGAAGCCGAGGCGGACGTAGTCGCTGACCGTGATCGCGACGCCGGGCTGGCCGCGCGCCACCAGGTAGTCGCGCAGCTCCAGCTTGAGTGCATCGGACAGGGTGCCGCCGCCGGCCGCCATGACCACCACCTCCAGGCGTTCGCGCTGGCCGAGGCCGGGCGGTAGGCGGAAGGCGCGCGCCTGCCAGACGCTGGCGTGGCCGCGCGCCAGCTGGGCGTAGTCCACCAGGGAGACGGCGCGGTCCAGGGCCAAAAGGGTGGCCGGGGCGTTGTCGCGCAGGTCGGCGTTGCCCTCGCGGTCGGCGCCGCCGCTCGCGGCGATGGGTTGGGCGACGGCCTCGATGAGCGGGTGCGGCTTGGCCAGCTTGCTCAGGCTGCCGGCGGCGATGTTGCCGGCCGCGCCGGCGCCCTGGCGCAGGCCGACCCGGATGTTGTTGCCGCCGCTGGGCAGGCGTCGGCCGTGGCGGCCGTCGCCGAACTGGATGTCGGCATTGCCGTCCTCGTCGATGCGGACCTGGTAATGGCCGTCGCTGGGCCCGGAGTCCTTCAGGCTGGACACCTGGATCCAGGTCTCGCCGGCCACCGAGACGGTCAGGGCGGCGCGCACGCCGGCGCTCATGGCGGCGTCGGCGACGAAGGCGAGGTCGCCGACCTCGAGGGTGAAATGCTGGTTGGCCAGGGTGCCGTCGCCGCTGCCCAGGACGCGCTCCGGCCGGGTCTCGCCGTGGCCGGCCTGCACCACGTTGGCGTGGATCTTCAGGTTGCCGGCGCTGGTTCCGGCCGGCAGGGGATCGGCGAGGTCGAGCCAGACCCCGGCCGGGTCGAGCCCGGCCAGGCGGGTCTCCAGCACCGCCGTGCCGTTGTCGACGATGACGGCGCGGCCGCTCTTGAGTCCGGCCGGCAGGGTCTCCGGGACGATGCGCTTGCCGGCCAGGGCGGTGGCGTTGACCTGCCAGCCGAGCGCGCGCGCCTGCTGGCTGAAGTGGCTGTATACCCGGCTGCCGCCGAGGAAGAAGGGGCCGCCGCCGCGGTCCTGCCAGCCGGGTGCGGCGGTCAGGGTGGCCTCTTCGTGTTCCATGTCCAGGGCCACCGTGCCGAGCCGGGCCCAGGCCATCTGGTTGCCCTTGACCAGCACGGCGAGGTCGCCGGCCGCGGTCTGCTTGCAGGCCTTGGTGACCAGGTCGGGAATCAGGTGGCCGTCCGCGCTCTTGTTGAGGAAGCGGTCGACGATCCAGGGGCCGGCGGTGGGCGGCGGCGCCAGCAGGGCCTGCGGGTTGTTCAGACGCAGATCGGTGGCGCCCGCTATGCCGTCGGTGTCCGGGTGCCAGGTCAGGGTCAGGGCGGTGTAGCCGGGCCGCTCGTCGGTGGCGACCAGGGCGTTGTCCTTGGTCACCGGCACGTACTTGGCGTGCAGGCAACGGTAGGCGGGCAGGTATTCGCGCGCACCGACCTTGCGGATGTCGGCCAGCCACAGGCCGGCCAGGCGGGTCCAGTCGCCGGCCGCGTAGACCACGTCGACCACCGTGCCGTCGTCCCCGATCACCCGGCGGGCGGGCGGGTTGGCCAGGTCGGACAGCGGCACCGTGACCGGGCGCGCCACCGTCGCGCCGGCCAGGGTGAGCTGGCCGATGTCGCGGTAGAACACCAGGCGGTCGTCGTGCACCGCCTTGATCCGGCGGTAGTACGGCTTGTCGTCCTCGGACCGGATCAGCACGATGTCGCCGGCCGCCAGGCCGTCGGCCGGCACCGCCAGCTGCAGGCTGTGGCCGACCGTCTCGACGCCGGTGGTGGCGGGGCCCAAGGGGGCGAGTTTTTCCTTGGCCAGGCAGTGCACCACGGTCCAGCCGCTGGCGAAGCCGGCCGGGATGGCCGGCGCCAGGGTCACCGTGGTCTGCTCCCCGGCCAGGATGATGCCCAGCACCAGGTGGGCCGAGAGCTGGCCGTCGCGTTCGTCCTCGAGCACCAGCGGCTCGCCGCTCTTGAGCTTGTCGAGCGCTTCGTCGAGGACCAGGGTGTACCCGCCCAGGGCCACGGGATTGCGCAGGTGGTCTTTGGCATACAGGGTGTTGTACGCGGCATCGGCCGCCAGGTCGGCCAGGGTTTCGAACACCAGCGGCGTGCCCTTGGCCGGGCTGTACTTGAGCTGCAGGCCGGCGGCGACGTCGCCGCTCTGGCCGGCCTTGAGGAACAGGGCCAGCGGCGTGCCGGCCGAGGCCGGCGGCCGCGGCGCGTAGTCGAGCAGCGCGACCAGCCGGCGCAGGTTCTCCCACTGGCTGGCGGTGCCCAGGCAGGCCTCGTTGGCGTAGGCGTCGAGGTGGCCGCCGAGGACATGGCAGGAGCGGGCGAACTGGCGCGTGAGCTGCCAGAGCATGTCGTCCGGGTCGGCCGCGTAGAGCGCCTCCAAACGGGCCTTCACGGCCTCCTCGGTCTCGTCGGCGGGGACGTTGGCCTGCGCCTGGGTCCAAGACGGGAACTGTCCGGCCAGGCCGGCGCGCAGGCGTTCCAGGAACACCGCGGCGTTGCCGTCCAGGTATTCGAAGCGGGCGAGTCCGGCGCGGTTCCAGCGGGTCAGGTCGGTCATCCTTTCCTCCCTCCGCGCAGCATCAGGGTGTAGAAGCCCCGCTCCGGCCGGGCCGGGTCGTTGTCGCAGATGGCCAC
>JBAZLW010000286.1:0-3765 GCA_041650095.1 Hydrogenophilaceae bacterium
CGTCAATCCGTGCGGCGCAAATAAGCATCCACTAATAGGCTTGCTCAGGTGGTCGCCGACCAACTCGCGAACCCGTATAATGTCGTTTTGCGTACAAGGTCAGCGATATGCGCATTCTGCAGAAGGCTTTAACATTTGACGACGTCCTGCTCGTCCCCGCCCAATCCGACATCCTGCCCCGCGATGTCAGCCTAAAAACTCGCCTTACCAAGAAGATTTCCCTGAACATCCCGGTGCTGTCCGCTGCCATGGACACCGTCACCGAGGCGCCCATGGCGATCACGCTGGCCCAGGAAGGTGGCATCGGCATCATCCACAAGAACCTGACCGTCGAGCAGCAGGCCATCGAGGTGGCCAAGGTCAAGCGCTATGAGTCCGGCGTGGTGAAAGATCCGATCACGGTCACCCCCAGCATGAGCGTGCGCGACGTCCTGGACATCACCCAGCGTTACCGCATCTCCGGCCTGCCGGTGGTGGACAAGGGCGGCAAGGTGGTCGGCATCATCACCAACCGCGACCTGCGCTTCGAGACCAACCTGGATCAGCTGGCCCGTTCCATCATGACGCCGCGCAAGAAGCTGGTCACGGTCCACGAGGGCGTCAGCAAGGAAGAGATCGTCGCCCTGTTGCACAGGCACCGTCTGGAGCGCTTGGTCGTGATCGACGATGATTTCGTGCTCAAGGGCCTGATCACCGTCAAGGACATCAGCAAGTCCAGCGAACACCCCCTGGCCTGCAAGGACGACCATGGCCGCCTGCTGGTCGGCGCCGCCGTAGGCGTCGGCCCGGATAACGACGAGCGCATCGCCGCGCTGGCCGAGGCCGGGGTCGACGTCCTCGTGGTCGACACTGCCCACGGCCATTCCCGTGGCGTGCTGGACCGGGTCAAGTGGGTCAAGACGCACTATCCCAATATCCAGGTCATCGGCGGCAATATCGCCACCGCCGAGGCCGCTCTGGCCCTGGTCGACCACGGCGCCGACTGCGTCAAGGTCGGCATCGGCCCCGGTTCCATCTGCACCACCCGCATCGTCGCCGGCGTCGGCGTGCCCCAGATCACCGCCGTGGCCAACGTGGCCGAGGCCCTGGCCAAGTCGGGCGTGCCCTGCATCGCAGACGGCGGCATCCGCTACTCCGGCGACATCGCCAAGGCCATCGCCGCGGGCGGCAACTGCATCATGCTGGGCGGCCTGCTGGCCGGCACCGAGGAGGCGCCGGGCGAGATCGAACTGTTCCAGGGCCGCTCCTACAAGTCTTATCGTGGCATGGGCTCCCTGGGCGCCATGCAGAAGGGCTCCAAGGACCGTTACTTCCAGGATAACGAGGCCAACGCCGACAAGCTGGTGCCCGAAGGTATCGAAGGCCGGGTGCCCTATAAGGGCTCGGTCCTGGGCGTGCTGCACCAGTTGATGGGCGGTCTGCGCTCGTCCATGGGCTACCTGGGCGCCAGGGACATCGAGACCTTCCACAAGACCGCCCAGTTCGTCGAGATCTCCAACGCCGGCATCAAGGAATCCCACGTCCACGACGTGCAGATCACCAAGGAAGCGCCGAACTACCACGTCTGATCGACCACATCAGAAGAGGAGGGCAGTGCCCTCCTTTTTTCATTGAGCTGCCGCCATGCACCAGAAAATACTCATCCTCGACTTCGGTTCCCAGTACACCCAACTCATCGCCCGCCGGGTGCGCGAGGGAAATGTCTATTGCGAACTGCATCCCTACGACGTAACCGAGCAGTTCATCCGCGACTTCGCACCGGCCGGGATCATCCTGTCTGGCGGCCCTTCCTCGGTGACCGAGGAAGAGACCCCGCGCGCACCGCAGGTGGTGTTCGATCTGGGCGTGCCGGTACTGGGCATCTGCTATGGCATGCAGACCATGGCCGCGCAACTGGGAGGCAAGGTGATCAACGCCAGCCACCATGAATACGGCTATGCCGAGATCCGCGCTCACGGGCATTCCCGCCTGCTGGCCGACATCCAGGACCGCGCCGACCCGGACGGCAAGTGCTGGCTGGATGTCTGGATGAGCCACGGCGACAAGGTCGACGTTCTGCCGCCCGGCTTCCAGGTGATGTGTGAAAACGCCGCCACCCCCATCGCCGGCATGTTCGACGGCAAGCGCAATTTCTACGCCGTGCAGTTCCACCCCGAGGTGACCCATACCCTGCAGGGCAAGGCCATCATCAATCGCTTCGTGCATGACATCTGCGGTTGCGGCCAGGACTGGAACATGCCGGACTACATCGGCGAGGCGGTAGCCAGGATCAAGGCCGAGGTCGGTTCCGACGAGGTCATCCTGGGCCTCTCCGGCGGCGTCGATTCATCCGTGGCGGCGGCCCTGATCCACCGCGCGATAGGTGATCAATTGACCTGCGTGTTCGTCGACACCGGCCTGTTGCGTCTGTACGAGGCCGAGCAGGTCATGGCGACCTTCGCCCAGAACCTCGGCGTCAAGGTCATCCACGTCGATGCCACTGATCAGTTCATGGGCAAGCTGGCTGGCGTCAGCGAGCCGGAGCGGAAGCGCAAGATCATCGGCGGCGAGTTCGTCGCCGTGTTCCAGGCCGAATCGGCCAAACTGAAGAACGCCAAGTGGCTGGCCCAGGGCACCATCTACCCGGACGTGATCGAATCGGCCGGCGCCAAGACCAAGAAGGCGCACGCCATCAAGAGCCACCACAACGTCGGGGGCCTGCCCGAGGACATGCACCTCAAGCTGCTGGAACCGCTGCGCGAACTGTTCAAGGACGAGGTGCGCGAACTCGGCGTCGCCCTCGGCCTGCCGCACGACATGGTCTACCGCCACCCCTTCCCCGGCCCCGGCCTGGGCGTGCGCATCCTGGGCGAGGTGAAGAAGGAATATGCCGATCTGCTCCGTCGAGCGGATCACATCTTCATCGAAGAGTTGCGCGCAAGTGGCTGGTATGAAAAGACTTCCCAGGCCTTTACCGTCTTTCTGCCGGTCAAGGCGGTGGGCGTCATGGGCGACGGCCGCACCTATGACTACGTGGTCGCCCTGCGCGCCGTGCAGACCCAGGACTTCATGACCGCGCACTGGGCCGAGCTGCCGTATTCGCTACTGGCCAAGGTCAGCAACCGGATCATCAACGAGATTCGCGGCATCAATCGGGTCACCTACGACATCACCGGCAAACCGCCCGGCACCATCGAGTGGGAATGATTTGATGTCTGGCATCAGCTAGCATCAGCTAGCAAGAAGTACAACATAAGCCCATGTATACATGGGCTTTTTGTTTTTCTGTGCTGGCATCAGCTGGCAACTACAAGCACGGCCAAGCAAGACCTGCGCGTGGCATTTTCACGGGTATCATTCCTGTAGGCAGTTTCTCGAAAGCACGATACCATTCGTTTATGATGTGGTATTCGTGGTATCGAAACATTCTTATGTGATTGTATATATTGATGAATGTGCCGATATTCGCGATCTTCTAATTCGTGGTATCGAATTTGAAGGTTCCATGTTGTCGATGCCACGAATGAACCATAAAAACCTTGTATCTAATTGTTAAACAAGGAAAAACAAATGCTAACTGATACCAAGATCAGGAACCTCAAGCCTCGGGACAGACTGTACAAGGTTGCAGATAGGGATGGGCTTTATGTGGCGGTCACACCGGCGGCCAGTATTTCGTTTCGCTACAACTATGAGTTCAACGGCCGTAGCGAGACCCTGACCATAGGGCGCTATGGAACTGGCGGCATTACGCTCGCCGAGGCAAGGGACGCGTTGCATGAAGCC
>JBAZLW010000287.1:0-3761 GCA_041650095.1 Hydrogenophilaceae bacterium
CAACGAGCTGCGCCGCGAGGCCCAGGAGGTGCACCGCTGGAACCTGCTGCATCCGGACCAGCCCCAGAAGACCAGCTATGTCGAGCAGTGCCTGGATGGCAGCGAGGGCCCGGTCGTGGCCTCGACAGACTACATGCGTGCCTTCCCGGACCAGATCCGGCCCTATGTCCAGCGCCGCTACGTCAGCCTGGGCACCGACGGCTTCGGCCGCTCCGACTCGCGCGAGGCCCTGCGCCGGTTCTTCGAGGTAGACCGCTACTACGTCACCCTGGCCGCCCTCAAGGCCCTGGCTGACGAAGGCACGATCCCGGCCGCAAAAGCCGCCGAGGCGATCAAGAAATACGGGCTCGACGCCGACCGGCCGAACCCGGTGAACGTGTAAGGGAGCCGGGAAGATGAGCATCAAGGAAGTACTCGTTCCCGATATCGGCAACTTCAAGGACATCGAGGTCATCGAGATCATGGTCGCCGCCGGCGACAGCGTCGCCGCCGACGCCTCGCTGATGACCGTGGAATCCGACAAGGCTGCCATGGACATCCCGGCCCCGTTCGCCGGCACCGTCACCGAGGTCAGGCTCAAGGTTGGCGACAAGGTCTCGGAGGGCTCGCTGATCCTGATGATGGACACCGCCAGCGCCGCCGCCCCGGCCAGCGCCGCGCCGGTGGTGACCTCGTTCACCCCTCCTGCTGCGAGCACCGCTGCCTCCGTGCCGCCGCCGTCCCAACCGGCGCCCGAGGTGCCGGCCCCGAAGCCGCCGCGCAGCCAGCCCGATCCGGTCGCCGCCCATCCCCACTTCGAGGCCGGCAAGACCGCCCACGCCAGCCCGTCGGTGCGCCGCTTCGCCCGCGAACTGGGCGCCGACCTGTCCCGCGTCAAGGGCAGCGGACCGCGCGGCCGCATCCTCAAGGAGGACGTGCAGAACTGGATCAAGGCGGAACTGGCCAAGCCGACCGGCGAGGCCATCGGCCTCGGCTTCGCACCGGCCCCGGTGATCGACTTCGGCCAGTTCGGCGAGGTCGACAACCAGTCCCTGTCCAGGATCAAGAAGCTGTCCGGGGTCAACCTGCACCGCAACTGGGTCACCGCACCCCACGTCACCCAGTTCGACGAGGCCGACATCACCGACCTGGAGGACTTCCGCAAGTCCATGCAGGACGAGGCCGGCAAGCGCGGCGTCAAGCTGACCCTGCTGGCCTTCATGATGAAGGCGGTGGTCAACGCCCTGCGCACATTCCCGACTTTCAACGCCTCCCTGGCGGCGGACGGCGAGAGCCTGATCATGAAGAAATACTTCCATGTCGGCTTCGCCTGCGACACCCCGGACGGCCTGGTGGTACCGGTGATCCGCGACGTCAACAAGAAGGACGTCATGGACATCGCGCGCGAACTGACCGAGCTGTCGGAACTGGCACGCGAGCGCAAGCTCAAGGTCGACGCCATGCAGGGCGGCTGCTTCACCATCTCCAGCCTGGGCGGCATCGGCGGCACCAAGTTCACGCCCATCATCAACTGCCCCGAGGTGGCCATACTGGGCCTCTCGCGCGCCGAGATGAAGCCGGTCTGGAACAAGCAGACCAAGGCCTTCGAGCCGCGCCTGATGCTGCCGCTGTCGTTGTCCTATGACCACCGCGTCATCGACGGCGCCGACGGCGCCCGTTTCACCAGCCACCTGCGCCTGATGCTGTCGGACGTGCGCCGACTGCTGTTGTAATTTCAGTCGAGAGCCTAGAGTGGAGAGTCGAGAGAAAAATGCTCGGTTCCGCCATACTCTCGGTTCTCGGCTCTCAACTCTCGACTTCTTCAAATGAGCAATTGCATCGAAATCAAGGTCCCGGACATTGGCAACTTCAAGGAGGTCGAGGTCATCGATATCCTGGTCAATCCGGGCGACACCCTGGCCAAGGACGCCTCACTGATCACCGTGGAGTCCGACAAGGCCGCCATGGATATCCCCTGCCCGCAAGCGGGCGTCGTGGACAAGCTGCTGGTCAAGATCGGCGACAAGGTCTCCGAAGGCACGCCAATCCTGGCATTGAAAGTGGAGAGTGGAGAGTCAAGAGTCGAGAGTAAAACCCCGACTCCGATAGCCGCCCCCACTCTCCACTCTCCACTCTCGGCTCTCGACTCGGATATCCACGCCGAAGTACTGGTCCTGGGCGCCGGCCCGGGCGGCTACACCGCCGCCTTCCGCGCCGCCGACCTGGGCAAGCAGGTGGTCCTGGTCGAACGCTATCCTGCGCTGGGCGGGGTCTGCCTGAACGTCGGCTGCATCCCGTCCAAGGCCCTGCTGCATGCCGCCAAGCTGATCACCGAGACCGAGGAGATGGCCGCCCACGGCGTCAGCTTCGACAAGCCCACGGTCGACCTCGAGCAACTGCGCGAATGGAAGGCCAAGGACGTGGTCGGCAAGCTGACCGGCGGCCTCGGCCAACTGGCCAAGCAGCGCAAGGTCACCGTGGTGCATGGGGTGGCGAAGTTCACCGGCCCGAACAGCCTGGAGGTCGCCACGACCGAGGGCAGCAAGACCATCAGCTTCGACCACGCCATCATCGCGGCCGGCTCGCAGGCCATCAAGCTGCCCTTCCAGCCCGACGACGAGCGGGTCATGGACAGCACCGGGGCACTGGCCCTGGCCGACGTGCCTAAGCGCATGCTGGTCATCGGCGGCGGCATCATCGGCCTGGAGATGGGCACGGTCTACGACGCCCTGGGCAGCAAGGTCACCGTGGTCGAACTGGGCGGCCAGTTGATCCCCGGCTGCGACGCCGACCTGGTCAAGCCGCTCGCCAAGCGGATGGAAAAACGCTTCGAGCGGATCCTGCTCAATACCGGCGTCACCGGCATGGCAGCGCAGAAGGATGGCATCCAGGTCACCCTCAAGGCCGGTGACAAGGAAGAGCAGCAGGTGTTCGACCGCGTCCTGGTCGCCATCGGCCGACGCCCGAACGGCAAGGCCATCGGCGCCGAGGCGGCCGGCGTGGCCGTGGACGAGCGCGGCTTCATCGCTGTCGACCGGCAGATGCGCACCAACGTGCCGCACATCTTCGCCATCGGCGACATCGTCGGCCAGCCCATGCTGGCCCACAAGGCGGTGCACGAGGGCAAGGTCGCGGCCGAGGTGATCGCCGGCCACAAGGTCGAGTTCCAGGCCCTGGTCATCCCTTCCGTCGCCTACACCGACCCCGAGATCGCCTGGGCCGGCGTCACCGAGACCGAGGCCAAGGAAAAAGGCCTGGCCATCGAGAAAGGCGCCTTCCCCTGGGTCGCCAGCGGGCGCGCCCTGTCGCTCGGCCGCACCGAGGGCATGACCAAGCTGATCATGGACCAGGAATCGGGCCGGGTCATCGGCGCCGGCATCGTCGGCAGCCATGCCGGCGAACTGCTCGCCGAGGCAGTCCTGGCCATCGAGATGGGCGCCACGGCGGAGGACATCGGCCTCACCATCCATGCCCACCCCACCCTGTCGGAGACGATCTGCTTCGCCGCCGAGATGGCCGAGGGCACCATCACCGACTTGCTGCCGCCGAAGAAACGCTGAACGGCGGCGCATGCGAAAAGGGCCGCTCACGCGGCCCTTTTTCGTTTCCGTCCGGGATTACCACATGCCGCGCGGGCAGTTTCCGGTCGCCGCGCCGGGGCCCATGCCCGATCCACGACCACCCATGCCGGCGCCCTGGCCGCCATGGCGAAATTGCCGCAGCTCGGTCATCTTGGCGATCTGCTCCTTGGTCAGGATGGTCTGCATCCTGGCCTGCATGTC
>JBAZLW010000288.1:0-3760 GCA_041650095.1 Hydrogenophilaceae bacterium
TGGCGCCGGGTTACGTCATCGAGCAGGGAATGGGCGAAGCGGCCGCCGGCTCGGCGGTACTTCAGCACCCCGGCATGGTCGCCGTGGCAGGCCAGGCAATCCTTTTGGATCAGCTTGTCGTGGAAGGCGGCCTTGCCCGGCTTGCTCTGCATGGGCACACCCTTGCTGGTGAACCGGCCGATGCGGTCGACCTGGTGGCATTCGATGCAGCGGCTCGACGGCGTGCCGAAGAAATTCGTATGGCAGGCGTAGCAGTCCTCGGTCAGCGCCTTGTGGCCCTCGATCAGCGGCCCCGGCGCCACCATCAGGTGCGGGTAGATGAAGGTGAGCAGCGCCAGCGCGGCCAGGTTGGCGAGGAAGATGGTGATCACGGTGCGGTGCTTCATGACCAGTTCCAGAACAGGAAGATGCTGACGATGTGGCCCAGGCCGAGCACCACGAAGACCAGGGTGATGGGGAAGTGCACCGCGCGCCACTTCGCCATCAGTTCATAGGTCACGGCGTCCCAGAACAGCTCCTTCTCCATCTCGTCCTTGGCCATGCCCTTGAGGCTGTAGGTCTCCCGGCGCGCAGCGACATGGCGGCGGGAACGGTCGAGCAGAAACTTGCCGATCAGGCCGCTGAACACGTTGAGCAGCATGGCCGCGAGGGCCAGCCAGGGCAGGATGGCGTTGAAATGGATGCCGGCATGGATCAGCACCATCAGGGCGCCGAGCAGGGTGAAGGTCTCGTGCAGGGTCAACAGCTTGCGCGGGTTGCCGGAGCGGATCAGCTTGCGCTTGCGCAGCGAATAGCCGAACGAGAACAGGATCAGCAGGGTGCCCGGTATGCCCAGGTAGCGGCCGACCCAGACCAGGTCGAAGGCATGCAGGGCATAGTCGCCGGCCAGGGTGGCGGCGACCAGGACCAGCAGGGTCAGGATGAAGGGAACGACTTCCCGGTGCAGGAGGGAGGTAGTCATGCGGCAAGCACCAGATCGGTTCGTGGCTTCGCCAGACAGAGCAGGCAACTGCCCGGCTCGACGTCGAATTCCGGCGCCTGCCCGTAGGCCACCTCGCCGGACACGATGGTGGTCTGGCAGGCCCCGCAGCAGCCGGAGCGGCAGCCGGATTCGACCTGCACGCCGCCGGCCTCGGCCAGTTCCAGCAGCGAGCCGGCCTGCCAGTCGAGCCTACGGCCGCTTTGTTTGAAGGTGACCGCGAGCGCCGGTCCGGCCTCCGGCGCCTGGGCGCGCCGGGTCACCGTGGCCGGGCCGAAGGCCTCGTAATGGATGCGCACCTCGGGTACGCCCCAGTCCGCCAGGGCCGGCACCAGGGTCTCCATCATCGGCGCCGGGCCGCAAATGTAGAAATGGTAGGGCTTGAGGCCCAGTTCAAGGCGCAGGCGGCCGATATCGACCCGGCCTTCATGCCGGTAATCCTGGCCTGGGACGTCGTCCGGCCCCGGCCGGCTGAAGCAGACGTGCAGGCGCAGGTTGGCATGCCTCCGGGCCAGTTCGTCGATCTGCCCCCGCATGACCATCTCGCTGCCGTCGCGCACGCCATAGAACAACTGGATCTCACGTTCCGGCCGCATCGCCAGGGCGGCGCTCAGCATGCTGTAGATCGGCGTGATGCCGATGCCGCCTGCGACCAGGACCACCGGGCCGTCGCCGTTGACGTCGAGATGGAAATGTCCGCTGGGCGCCTTCACCGCCAGGATGTCGCCCGCGCGGACATGGTCATGGCAGTGGTTGGACGACAGCCCGGCCGGCAGGCCAGGGCTGGCCGCCGGCACCCGCTTGACGCTGATCCGGTAGTGGTCTGCAGCAGGGCGGTCTGACAGCGAATAACAGCGGACGATGACCTTGCTGCCGCCGCCCGCCGGGTCGGCCACATCGAGCCGGAAGGTCAGGAACTGGCCGGGCAGGTAGGCCGGCAGCGGCTTGCCGTCGGCCGGTGCCAGGTAGAAGGAACAGACGTGGCCGGCAACATCCTCGTATTCCCGGCGAACAACCCGGAACTCGCGCCAGCCCTCCCAGGCCAGCGGGGAACTGACGGATTCGGGTATCGGCTCCGGCTGGGTATCGGCCACCCCCACCTCTGCCTTGAGCGCCTGGTAGGACAGCCAATAGCGGAAAAACGCCACCCCGGCATAAACCACCAGTTGGACGAAGATGATGAGCAGGATAAGGAGCAGGAGCCCCTGCGTGGTCATGACGTACGGCCTCGAACAGAAGATTTGATTCAGGCGAGAGCCTAGTTCGCCCGGATTAATCCAGTCTTAAGTCCGGATGAGAGTATCCGGATATCCGCTGCATTATCGACTCAAAACGCCATGTAGCGCGCC
The DNA here is from genome assembly GCA_041650095.1 of Hydrogenophilaceae bacterium. Lineage (GTDB taxonomy): Bacteria > Pseudomonadota > Gammaproteobacteria > Burkholderiales > Thiobacillaceae > Parasulfuritortus. Next base: position 2,329 of record JBAZLW010000288.1, read on the forward strand.
GAACCGGTGCGCAATTGGGCTCGTGCGGTCTGGAAGTCGGGATACAGGCGGGCCACCTCGCGCCAATAGGCCGGGGAATGGTTGCGATGGCGGACATGGGCCAGTTCGTGGCAGATGACGTAGTCGATCTCGGCCTGGCTGGCCTTGACCAGGCGCCAGTTCAGGCCGACCACGCCCTTGGCCGACAGGCTGCCCCAGCGGGTGCGGGCATTGGACAATCGCCAGGGCGGCACCTCCCGACCCAGGCGGCCGCACACGGCGGCCAGGCGCTCGGCGAGCACTTTCCCGGCCTGGCGGCGGTACCATCCGGTCACCGCGTCGGCAACCTCGGTGGCCGAGCACACCAGACGCAGGCCTTCGCGCCGGACCGGCTCGCCTTCAATTGCAAACGCGAGTTGCAGATGCAAATCGTCGCCGAGATAAGGCAGCTTCGCGCCGTCCGCCCAGGCGGCTTCGTCCGGCCGGTGCACCAACTGGGCCTGCAACCAGCTGACATGCCGGGCCAGGAAGTCCTCGATCCGCGGCAAGGGCATCGCCAGCGGGGCATTGACCTGGGCCTGGCCCTGGGCGTTGACCCTCAGGGTAAGACTGCGGCGGGCGGAACTGCGCTTGAGCAGAATGTCGATCTGCTGGCCCGCCAAATCCAGGCTGGCCAGCGTCTGTTCGCGCCGGATGCGCCGGCGGAACATCAGAGCTTCAGCATCTCGGCCTCGATCCAGGCCTCGACTTCGCTGTTGATGGCGCCCGGCTTCTTGCCGGCGGTCGCGATGGCCGAGCCGATCACCACGGTGATCTCGCCCGGCCGTTTCAGGAAGGCATTCTTGGGCCACAGGCGGCCGGCATTGTGCGCCACCGGGATGACCGGCACGCCGCTCTTGGCGGCCAGCCAGGCGCCACCGATGTTGTACTTGCCCTTCTCGCCGTGCCTGACCCGGGTGCCTTCCGGGAAGATCAGCACCCAGAAGCCCTTGGCCATGCGGTCGGCACCCTGGACCTCGATATCCCTGAGCGCCTCGCGGCCGGCCTCGCGGTCGATGGCGATCGGGCTGATCATGGCCAGGCCCCAGCCGAAGAAGGGCAGCCGCAGCAGCTCCTTCTTGAGGACGAAGGACAGGGGCGGGAAGATCAACTGGTAGGCGATGGTCTCCCAGGCCGACTGGTGCTTCGACATGACGATGGCCGGACCGGCCGCGGGCAGGTTCTCCAGCCCGACCACCCGATAGCGGATGCCGAGGATAACGCGGGCCAGGACCATCACCGTCCGGGCCCATAGGCCGACGAAGCGGTAACGAGGTATCGGCGGCAACAGCATGGCCGGCAGGGCGGCGACGGCGAATACGGCGGTGAAGACGATCTGGATGGCCAGGAACAGCAGGGAACGAAACAGAATCACGAAGTACACCCGGAAAGCGTTACAGGATCAGGCGGCTTG
>JBAZLW010000289.1:0-3740 GCA_041650095.1 Hydrogenophilaceae bacterium
CGGCCTGCACCTCGGCCTGGATGGCCGACTCGTCCTGCACGCCCAGTTGCTGGCGCAGCTCCTGCTCGTTGCGGTCCAGTTCGGCCAGGGTCTGCGACAGGCGCAGGCGGCGCTCGCCCAGATCCTGGAAGCGGCTGACCAGGCTCTTGACCCGGAAGCCCGCCTCCTGGGCCTCGCGCTCCTCCCGGCGCAGCTGTTCCCTTAGCGCGGCGATGGCGGACTCGTGCTCGCGCCGGGCCTCGCGGGCGCCATCGAGGTGCTCGCGGGCGAATTCCTGCTGCAGCTTGGCCTCCTGGTAGCGCGCCTCGGCCTCTTCTCGGCCCATCGCTTCCTCGGCCACCTGCTCGGCCAGTTCGGCCAGTTCGTCGGCCAGCTGGCGGCGGCGTTCTTCCAACCGCTTCACCGTCTCGCTCTCCTTGGTCAGGACCAGCTGGCGCTGGTGCACCTCGGCCTGGGCCTGGTTGACCGCGACCTGCAGGCGCTCCATGTCGCGCCGGGCCTCCTGGATGTGTTCCTCGGCATCCTCGGCGATCTCGCGCATCTCGTCGTGCAGGGCCTCGGCCTCCTTCTGGCGCACGGCCAGCACCTCGATGTCGCGGGCGCGCTTGAGCAGGCCGTGGTGGCCCTTTTCCGGGGCGTTGTAGGTGATCGCATCGCGGCCGACCAGGTGGCCCTGGGGCGTGGCGATGACGCCGCCGAGCGGCAGGCGTTCGCGCTGTGCGACGGCAGTGGCCAGGTCGGGCGCGGCGTAGACCAGGGCCAGCCAGTCGGCCAGCATGCGCTCGGCCAGCGGGTCCAGGGTCTTGATGCGCTCGGCCAGGCGGGGCAGGCCGACATCGTCGACAAAGGGCCGGGCACCGCCGGCGCGCGGCAAGGCCAGGTCGAGCCGCCCTTCCGGTGGCGCCGCCAGCCAGTCGGCCCGGTTCTCGGCCAGCAGCGCGGCCAGGCGCTCGCGCAGGGCGGCCTCGGCGGCATCCTCCCAGCCCGACTCGACCCGGATCACCTGCCACAGGCGCCGGCACTCGCCCAGACCCTGGCGCGACAGCCAGGTCTGGCCCTCGTGCTCCGACCGGCTGGCCTGTTCCTGCAGGCGCCTGAGCGCGCCCAGCTCGGCCTCGATCTTGTGCATGCTGCGGCTGGCCTCGTCGACCTGCTCGGCGGCATCGCGGCGCTTGCGCTCCAGGGCGGGAAACCCGGCGCGCAGGTCGTCCAGTTCGTCGCGCACCAGCTCCAGACGCTGGTTGGCCTCCTCGACGTCCTCCTCCAGGCGGGCCAGATGCTGCGGCGTGGCGGTGCCGAGCGCCGACTGCTCCTGGCTCAGCCGGGTCTGCCGGGCCTTGAGCTGCTCCATGGCGCGCTCGGCGTGCTGGCGGTGGGTCTGCTCGACCTGGGCCTGGTGCTCCAGGGCCGACAGCTCGCGCTGTCTATCGGCCACCTGGCGCTGTGCCGCCGCCAGGGCCTGCTCGACCTCGGGCAGCCGGGTCGCGGTCGCGCGCGCCTGCTTGGTCAGGGTCTCGTACAGCTCGCGCGCCGCCTCGCCGTCCATCTCGCACTGCTCGCCCTGCTCGGCCAGCGCCTCCTGCTCCTGGCGGGCCTGGTCGATCCGCTCGATGGCCCGGGACAACTCGATGACCAAGCGCTCGCGGGTCTCCTTCATGTGGCGCAGGCTCTGCTCCAGGCGGGTCGCCTCGCCGCCCTCGGCGTAGAAACGGGCCTGGGCCTGGTTGACCGCCTCGGTGGCGGCGAACTGGTCCAGGCGAGCGGTCTCCATCTCGCTTTCCAGCCGGCGCAGCTCGGCGATGCCCGCCTCGATGGCGTTCTTGGCCTGCTCGATATCCTGGTTCAGGCGCTGCTGCCGGATCTGGGCGTCCCGCTTCCTCAGCAGGGCCAGGAGGCCCTCATTGAGGGTCTTTTCCTCATTGAGGGCAAAATAGCGCCGAGCCACCTCGGCCTGTCCGGTCAGGCGTTCCAGCTGGACGCCCAGTTCGGCCCGGATGTCATCGACCCGTGACAGGTTCTCGCGTGTGTCCGAGAGGCGCCGCTCGGTCTCCTTGCGCCGCTCCTTGTATTTCGACACCCCGGCCGCCTCTTCCAGGTAGCCGCGCAGCTCCTCGGGCTTCGACTCGATCACCCGCGCGATCATGCCCTGCTCGATGATGGCGTAGGCGTCGCCGCCCAGGCCGGTGCCCAGGAACAGGTCGTAGATGTCCTTGCGCCGGACCTGGATGTTGTTGATGTAGTAGCTGGAGTCGCCCGAGCGGGTGAGCTGGCGCTTCACCGCGATCTCGGCGTACTGCGACCACTGGCCCTGGGCGCGGCCCTCGGAGTTGTCGAACAGCATCTCCACCGAGGCGCGCGAGGCCGGCTTGCGGTTGGCCGAACCGTTGAAGATCACGTCCTGCATCGACTCGCCGCGCAGCTCGCGCGCCTTCGACTCGCCCAGCACCCAGCGCACGGCGTCGATCACGTTCGACTTGCCGCAGCCGTTCGGCCCGACGATGCCGGTCAGCCGGGCCGGGGCCGGGATGGTGACGGGATCGACGAAGGACTTGAAGCCGGCGAGGTGGATGTGCTTGAGGCGCAAGGATGGACAGGTATCAGGGAACCCTTGCCGACCCCGATCCGTCGTTCCCGCACAGGCGGGAACCCAGTGCTTTTACAAACGGCTGGATGCCCGCCTACGCGGGCATGACACTTTTCAAGGGCAACCAAGGGTTCAGGTTTTATAATCGCGCCACATTCTAACTGAAACAGCCCTAGCCCCATCATGCCCAGCCAACCCAGCAAGACCCTGGAAACCTTCGACAGCCCCAATGCCGGGCGCGACTACCACATCCACATCGAGATCCCCGAGTTCACCTGCCTGTGCCCGAAGACCGGCCAGCCCGACTTCGCCACCCTGTTTCTCGACTACATCCCCGACCGGAAGTGCGTCGAACTGAAGAGCCTTAAGCTGTACATCTGGTCGTTCCGCGACGAGGGCCACTTCCACGAGGCGGTGACCAACCGCATCCTGGACGACCTGGTCGCCGCCCTGGAGCCGCGCTTCATGCGCCTGACCAGCAAGTTCTACGTGCGCGGCGGCATCTTCACCAATGTCGTTGCCGAGCACCGCAAGGCCGGCTGGCAGCCGGCACCCTACGTCGAGCTGAGCCAGTTCGCGCCGCAGTCGAACACGCGCGGCTGAGCCGCGGGCGCACCGACGACCGACCGATACGCCGCTAGGCCTGCCGCTTTTCGAATATCACCATGGCGGGCAAGGCCGTGTACCAGATGGCATAGCCGATGCCGGACGCCAGCGCGCCGGAGGCCACCGCGTAGCCGACCCCGACCAGGTCCAGGGACGCGGTTTGCACCGTCAGCAGGCTCAGGACGGCGGCGATGGCAACCGCACGCAGGAAATTGCCCGCGCTCACCCGGGTGGCATCGCCCACCCGCTTGCCGCGCAGCGAATACCCCCACGCCACCCCGGCCGCCAGCATCAGGGCCGAACCCTGCAGCGGCGGCGCCGGAGGCCAGGCGGATGGCGGCAAAACTGGCGGCATCGATGCCGGTGTCCCTGAGTGCGCCCCGGCACAGCAGCGAATTGCCGGCGAAGGCGAGCATGGCCAGCGAGGTCAAGGAGGATGCGCAGGAATGACATCAGGGCACCTCGAAAAATCTGTCATTCCCGCGCAGGCGGGCACCCAGTTCGTTGAGCTTACCGGACTCCCGCCTGCGTGGTTGCTGGAGACGTGGTC
>JBAZLW010000290.1:0-3738 GCA_041650095.1 Hydrogenophilaceae bacterium
GGCGTCGCCCTCGATGTCGCCGACAAGGTCGGCGCCTATGCCGACGCCGAGGCCATTCCCTACCCCCTGCTGCTGGGCGAGGCGGCGGCTGACCTGGCCCGGGCCGCCGGCAACAGCCAGGGCGGCCTGCCCTATACCCTGGTGCTCGACCGCCAGGGCAACCCGGTCGCCAGCCACACCGGCGCCATGGACGAGGCCCGCCTGGAAGCCCTGATCAAGCCGCTGCTATGACCGCCGCCGCCGTCAAACCCTCCCGTTCTCTGGCCACCGCCGCCGGCCGCGCCATCGGCGACTACCGGATGATCAAGGACGGCGACCGCATCCTGCTCGGCCTGTCCGGCGGCAAGGACAGCCTGTCCCTGCTGCATGTCCTGCTCGACCTCAAGCAGCGCGCCCCGGTCAAGTTCGAACTGGCCGCCTGCACCGTCGACCCGCAATCGCCCGAGTTCGACCCGTCGCGCCTGAAGCCCTACCTGGCCGAGCTGGGCGTGCCCTATTTCTACGAAAGCCAGCCCATCGTCGAACAGGCCGAGGAGCACATGAAGGGCAGTTCCTTCTGCGCCTACTGCTCGCGCATGCGGCGTGGCATCCTGTACCGGGTGGCACGCGAAAACGGCTGCAACGTCCTGGCCCTGGCCCAGCACCTGGACGACCTGGCCGAGACCTTCCTGATGTCGGCCTTCTTCGGCGGCAAGCTGCGCACCATGCAGGCCCACTACCTGATCGAGTCCGGCGACCTCAGGGTGATCCGGCCCCTGATCTATGCCCGCGAGCGGCAGACCCGCGACTTCGCCGCCCATGCCGGCCTGCCGGTGATCAGCGAAAACTGCCCGGCCTGTTTCTCGATGCCGATGCAGCGCCAGCAGATGAAGCTGCTGCTGGCCGAGCAGGAACGCCAGCACGACAACCTGTTCAGCAATCTTCTCACCGCCATGCGGCCGCTGCTGGGCGAACCCGAGGCCCAGGCGCGGCATACCGGCGCGACACCTTGATACGCGCATTGCTATCTACCTGATTCTCCATTAGAATCCCGCCCCTTTCCCCGGCTTGTCCGGTTTTTTCCGTCCTTGCCCCACCGGTCGCGCGGGGGGTGTCATCCAAAAGGAGTTTCAATGCGACATTACGAGATCGTTTTCATCGTCCATCCGGACCAGAGCGAGCAGGTGCCCGCGATGATCGAGCGCTACCGCGCCCTGATCGCCGGCAACGGCGGCCAGATCCACCGTCTGGAAGACTGGGGCCGCCGCCAGCTCACCTACACCATCCAGAAGGTCCACAAGGCCCACTACGTGCTGATGAACATCGAGTGCGACCAGGCCACCATGGACGAACTGGAGCACGGTTTCCGCTTCAACGACGCCATCCTGCGCCACCTCACCATCAAGCGCGACGAGGCCATCACCACGCCGTCGCCGATGATGAAGGAAGAGAAGGCCCGCAACCTGCTGGCCCAGCCGGCCGAAGCTGCGCCGGCCGAAGTCGCCGCCGCCTGAGTTGGAGCTGAATCGGGTCGAGATCGAAGGACGCGTCGCCGCCAGTGATGGCCTGCGCCGCACCCCGGCCGGACTGCCCAGCCTGAACCTGCGTCTCGAACACGAGTCGCCGCAGCGCGAAGCAGGCCATGACCGGAAGGTGAATTGTGAACTTGAAGCCGTCGCCTACGGCGAGCCCGCCACGAAGTTGGCGAGTCTCAGGGAAGGCGACCTGGTCAGACTGGCCGGCTTCCTGGAACGCAAGAGCCTGCGCGATCCCCGCCCGATACTGCACGTAACCGCATACGAATTGATTTAAGGAGCATCAAATGGCTTTCTTTCGCCGCAAGCCGATGGACAAGAACCGCAAACCTGCCGGTGGCGCCCTGTTCCGTCGCAAGAAGTTCTGCCGTTTCACCGTCGACAAGGTCAAGGAGATCGACTACAAGGACGTCGACGTCCTGAAGGATTTCATCACCGAGAACGGCAAGATCATCCCGTCCCGCATCACCGGCACCCGCGCCCACTACCAGCGTCAGCTGGGCGTCGCCATCAAGCGCGCCCGCTTCCTGGCCCTGCTGCCCTACACCGATCTGCACGAGTAAGGAGACATCATGGAAATCATTCTGATGGACAAGGTCACCAACCTGGGCAACCTCGGTGACGTGGTCAAGGTCAAGGACGGTTACGCCCGCAACTACCTGATCCCCCAAGGCATGGCCAAGCGCGCCACCGCCGCCAACCGCGCCGCCTTCGAAGAGAAGAAGGTCGAGCTGGAGCGCATCGCCGGCGAGAAGCTGGCCGCCGCCCAGGCCCGTGCCGAGAAGCTGGAAGGCTTCGAGCTGACCGTCGCCCAGAAGGCCGGCGTCGACGGCCGCCTGTTCGGTTCGGTCGGCAACAGCGACATCGCCGACGCCCTGCAAGCCCAGGGTTTCGACGTCAGCAAGGCGGAAGTGCGCCTGCCCGAAGGCCCGTTCAAAGCCATCGGCGAGTACGAGGTCACCCTCGGCCTGCACACCGACGTCACCTGCACCATCAAGCTGACCGTGGTCGGCGAGCAGTAAGCAATACCGACCTGCCCAATAGGCAGGACGAAACCAAGACAAAGGCCGCTCTGCGGCCTTTGTCGTTTCCGGGCTAAAATCCGCCTCCTATGTCCGACCGCTACGACTCCGACCTCGCCGCCATCAAGCTGCCGCCCCACTCGGTGGAGGCGGAGCAGTCCGTGCTCGGCGGCCTGATGCTGGAAAACACGGCCATCGACCGGGTCGCCGACCTGATCAACGAGCAGGACTTCTACCGCCGCGACCACAAGGACATCTGGCGCCAGATCGCCGGCCTGATCAACGAAAACAAGCCGGCCGACGTGATCACCGTGGCCGAGGCGCTCGACTCGCGCAACCAGCTCGAAGACATCGGCGGCCTCGCCTACCTGGCCGCCCTGGCCCAGAACACGCCGTCCGCGGCCAACATCCGCCACTACGCCGAGATCGTGCGCGAACGCGCCGTGCTGCGCCACCTGGCCGAGGTCGGCGCGGAGATCTCCGAATCCGCTTACAACCCGCAGGGCCGCAGCGCCGGCGAGATACTCGACAGCGCCGAGGCCAAGGTGTTCCAGATCAAGGAGGCCGGCGCCCGGACCAGCCAGGGCTGGCAGCCGTTGCAGCCGCTGCTGGTGCAGGTGGTCAACCGTATCGACGAGCTGTACAGCCGCGACAACCCGAGCGACGTCACCGGCATCGCCACCGGCTTCGCCGACCTCGACAGCAAGACCTCAGGCCTGCAGCCGGGCGACCTGATCATCGTCGCCGGACGGCCGTCGATGGGCAAGACCGCCTTCAGCCTGAACATCGCCGAGAACGTCGCCCTCGACGCCAGCCTGCCGATCGCCGTGTTCTCCATGGAAATGGGCGCCGCCCAGCTGGTCATGCGGATGCTCGGCTCGATCGGCCGGCTCGACCAGCACAAGCTGCGCACCGGCAAGATCGCCGAGGACGACTGGCACAAGCTGACCAGCGCCCTGGGCCGACTGAACGAGGCGCCGGTGTTCATCGACGAGACCCCCGGCCTGACCGCCATGGAGGTACGCGCCCGCGCCCGCCGCCTGGCGCGCCAGAACGACGGCAAGCTGGGCCTGATCGTGATCGACTATATCCAGCTGATGTCCGGCGGCGGTCAGGGAGAGAACCGGGCCACCGAGATCTCGGAGATCTCCCGCTCGCTCAAGAGCCTGGCCAAGGAACTGCACGTCCCGGTGATCGCCCTG
>JBAZLW010000291.1:0-3719 GCA_041650095.1 Hydrogenophilaceae bacterium
ATGGCTGCGGAAGCCCCAACTTCTACCGAATACATCAAGCATCACCTGCAGAACTTGACCTACGGCAAGTTGCCTGCAGGCTATCAGCGCTACGACGGCGAAACCCTCCAGGCCGAAACCTGGACCTTGGCGCATTCTCCAAAGGAAGCCAAGGATATGGGCTTCATGGCGTTCAACGTCGATACCCTGGGTATCTCCCTGGTCTTGGGGGTGCTGTTCCTGTTCCTGTTCCGGCGCGTGGCCAAGATCGCGTCTGCCGGCGTACCGACGGGCGGCCAGAACTTCGTCGAATGGATCATCGAATTCATCGACAACAGCGTTCGCGGCTCCTTCACCGGCCGCAATCCGATGGTGGCACCGCTGGCCCTGACCATCTTCATCTGGATCTTCATGATGAACTTCATGGACCTGGTGCCGATCGACTGGCTGCCCAAGCTGGCGGCTTGGGTTGCCGGGGATCCGCACCTGTTCTTCAAGGTTGTGCCCACCACCGACCCCAACGCCACCTTCGGCATGTCCATCTCGGTCTTCCTGCTGGTGCTCTACTACAGCGTCAAGATGAAGGGTGTCGGCGGCTTCGTCGGCGAGCTGACCCTGCAACCCTTCGGCAAGTTCGGCCTGCCCTTCAACCTGTTCCTGGAAGGCGTCAACCTCATCGCCAAGCCGGTATCGCTCGCCCTGCGTCTGTTCGGCAACATGTACGCCGGCGAAATGATCTTCATCCTGATCGCCCTGATGGGTGGCGCCTGGGCCGGCATCAGCGTCGGCAACGCCACCCTGTTCGGTTCGCAGATACTGCTGTCACTGGGATGGGGCATCTTCCACATCCTGATCGTCACTCTGCAGGCCTTCATCTTCATGACGCTGACCATCGTCTATCTGGACATGGCGCATCAGGAACACCATTAAGTAAATCCTCGTTATCCGACTTTAAATCTTTAGGAGAAAACCATGACTGAAGTACAAGCCCTGCTGTTCATCGCCGGTGCCATCATGATGGGCCTGGGCGCACTCGGCGCCTCCGTAGGCATCGGTATCCTCGGCGGCCGCTTCCTGGAAGGCGCTGCCCGTCAGCCCGAACTGATCCCGATGCTGCGCACCCAGTTCTTCATCGTCATGGGTCTGGTCGATGCCGTGCCGATGATCGCCGTCGGTCTGGCCATGTATGTTCTGTTCGCGGTTGCCGGCTGATCACTGCGTCGCCCGCTAACTGGCAAGAAAGGCTTTTTGCATGAACATCAATGCAACCCTTATCGCGCAAGCGATCATGTTTGCCATCTTCGTATGGTTCTGCATGAGGTTTATCTGGCCGCCGATCGTCGGTGCCCTGGAAGCCCGCAAGAAGCAGATCGCTGATGGCCTGGCCGCCGCCGACCGTGGCAAGCACGAGCTGGAACTGGCCGCAAGGCGCGCCAGCGAGTCCATGCACGAGGCCAAGATGAAGGCCTCCGAGATCATCGCCCAGGCTGAAAAGCGCTCGGCGCAGATCGTCGACGAGGCCAAGAACGCCGCCAAGGCAGAGGGCGACCGCATGCTCGCCGCCGCCAAGGCCGAGATGGATCAGGAAGTCTTCCGCGCCCGCGAGCAGTTGCGCGGCCAGGTCGCTGCCCTGGTGGTGGCCGGTGCCGAGAAGGTGCTCCGCCGCGAGGTCGACGCCAAGGCCCATGCCGACCTGCTCGAGGCCGTGAAGAACGAGCTCTGACCATGGCCGAGATCACCACCATCGCCCGTCCCTACGCCGAAGCCGTCGCCAAGCTGGCCGGCGAGACCAGCAGCTGGAAGGCCTGGTCCGACATGCTGGCCCTGGCCGCCCAGGTGGCCACCGACCCGCAGGTCGCTGACTTGAGCGGCAACCCGGCCGTGCCGGCCGAGCGCGTGGCCGACCTGATCGTCTCCGTTTGCGGCACCGGCCTGAATGTCGAGGGCGCCAACTTCGTCCGCCTGCTGGCCGAGAACAAGCGCTTTTCCAGCCTGCCCGTGATCGCCCGCCTGTTCGAGGAGATCAAGGCTGACCAGGAAGGTGTCCTTGAGGCCCGCATCGCCACGGCGTTCGAATTGAGCGCCGCACAGATGGCAGGTCTGATGGCGAAACTGGAAGCGAAGTTCGGCCACAAGATCAACGCCAGCCAGGAAGTGGATACTTCCCTGATCGGCGGCGTGGTGATCCAGGTCGGCGACGAAGTCATGGATGCGTCGGTGCGCGGCAGGCTAGCAAGCATGGCCGCCACCCTGAAAGCTTGATAAGAGAATCTGGAGTCACTAATGCAACTCAATCCGTCTGAAATCAGCGAGCTGATCAAGAGCAAGATCCAGAACCTGGAAACCGGCTCCGAGCTCCGTACCCAGGGGACGGTGGTCTCCGTCACCGACGGCATCGTGCGCGTCCACGGCCTGACCGAGGTCATGCAGGGCGAAATGCTCGAATTCCCCGGCAACACCATGGGCATGGCCCTGAACCTGGAACGCGACTCCGTCGGCGCGGTGGTGCTGGGCGAGTACGAACACATCACCGAAGGCGACATCGTCAAGTGCACCGGCCGCATCCTGGAAGTGCCGGTCGGCGAGGCCCTGCTCGGCCGCGTGGTGAACGCCCTCGGCCAGCCGATCGACGGCAAGGGTCCGGTAGACTGCAAGGAAACCAGCCCGATCGAGAAGATCGCCCCCGGCGTGATCGCCCGCCAGTCCGTTTCCCAGCCGGTGCAGACCGGCCTCAAGTCGGTCGATGCCATGGTGCCGATCGGCCGCGGCCAGCGCGAGCTGATCATCGGCGACCGCCAGACCGGCAAGACCGCCGTCGCCATCGACGCCATCATCAACCAGAAGGGCACCGGCGTTAAGTGCATCTACGTCGCTGTCGGCCAGAAGGCGTCTTCGGTCGCCAACGTGGTGCGCAAGCTGGAAGAACACGGCGCCATGGCCCACACCATCGTCGTGGCCGCCACCTCCTCCGATCCGGCCGCGATGCAGTTCATCGCGCCCTACTCCGGCTGCACCATGGGCGAGTATTTCCGCGATATCGGCCAGGATGCCCTGATCGTCTATGACGACCTGACCAAGCAGGCCTGGGCCTATCGCCAGATCTCCCTGCTGCTGCGCCGCCCGCCGGGCCGCGAAGCCTACCCCGGCGACGTGTTCTACCTGCACTCCCGCCTGCTCGAGCGTTCCGCACGGGTCAACGCCGACTACGTCGAGAAGCTGACCAACGGCGCCGTCAAGGGGCAGACCGGCTCGCTGACCGCCCTGCCGATCATCGAGACCCAGGCCGGCGACGTGTCTGCCTTCGTGCCGACCAACGTGATCTCGATCACCGACGGCCAGATCTTCCTGGAGTCCGACCTGTTCAACGCCGGCATCCGCCCCGCCATCAACGCCGGCCTGTCGGTGTCCCGCGTCGGTGGCGCCGCCCAGACCAAGGTGATCAAGAAGCTGGGTGGCGGTGTCCGTCTGGCCCTGGCCCAGTATCGGGAACTGGCGGCCTTCGCCCAGTTCGCCTCCGATCTGGACGAAGTGACCCGCAAGCAGCTCGAGCGCGGCAAGATGGTGACCGAACTGATGAAGCAGCTCCAGTACGCCCCATTGAGCGTGGCCGACATGGCCGTCACCCTGTTCGCCGTCAACCGCGGCTACATGGACGACGTCGAGGTCCCGCGCGCCCTGGCCTTCGAGGCTGCCCTGCAATCCTTCCTGAAGGGCAAGTACGCCGACTTGCTGGGCAGGAT
>JBAZLW010000292.1:0-3708 GCA_041650095.1 Hydrogenophilaceae bacterium
CCGTGCGATGTCGCCGAGCGCCGCGCGGATCAGGCTTCCGTCACCTGGGTCTTCCTCGACGCAGGCCTCGAAATAGAGGGTCATGTCTGCCTCGGTTTCGAGGTAGTCGGCGGCGTCCCAGCGAGAAAATTTTTCTGCCATGTCCTATTCCTTCCAGTCCTTTGCGATCTCGATTGCGCAAGCGATGTCCGCGTCCTGTGTGCGCTTGTCGCCGCCGGCCAGCAGCACGATGCACCGGCCCTCGGCGCATGAAATACACCCTGTAACCGGGTCCATGATCGACTCTCAACTCGGAGATTGCTTTCGGTTCAGTGTTTGGGTGTCGGCAGTTTGCCGGAGCGTTGGACGAGTTTCTTTTCCTCGGTCTTGACCCGGCGTTCGAGCTTCTTGATGTCTTCTTCCGGCGGCAACTGCTCCGGCTTAATGCCCCGCTGGTCGAGCATGGCGCGCACGCTCTGGTTGTTCTGCACATGCTCGCGGGTGATGGCGTGTTCTCCCTGCAAGTCGTCCTGGCTGACGTTGTGGTTGGTCATTTCGGTGGCCAGGTTCTTGGCGGCAATGGTCAGGGTGGGCAGGAAGTCGGCCAGGGGGCGCGTCTGGGTGATGCCGTAACGGTCTTTCATGGCCTGGGTGGTATGGCCGCCGAACAGCGCCGCATCGCCCTTGGAGCGGATGCGGCCGAAGCCGGCATCGTCGACGCCGCGCTCGTAGATGTTCTGGGACAGGGTCTTTTCCGATTCACGGAGCCGTTCGCGGGTGTCCAGCCGGTTTTGCAGGCGCATGCGGTCTTCGATCAGTTCCTGCTTGCGCGTCTGGATGGCGAAATAGCTTTGGGCGAAGGCGATGGGTTCCTTGCGGGGGTCGCCGTTCTGGGCGATGAGGTAGCAGGCATAGCGGGTGAGCATGAAGTCGTCCACCGGGCGCTGGCCACCCTTGCCGATCTCGATCATTTTCGTGACACCACGAAAATGATCCTCCGCCGCGTAACCCGTTGTTTGGCAGGACTCGATGGCCCGCTTGATGGCGGTCTGGAAGTTTTCCCAGCGGGCGTAGCCCAGGGGTTCCATCAGGTCGCGGGCGAACCAGAACTCGACGCCTTCTTCGGGGACCGTTTGGCTCAACGCGTCGAACCGGTCCTTCATCAATTGAATGTCTTTGGATTGCATGGCGTTCCCTGGTTTTTGAGTTATGCGGCAAGCCGTTCGGCGAGTTGCAGAATTTCGTTGATCTCGGCGGGGCTGAACACGCCGCGAATCCCTTGCGGGTGGATGGCCGTGAACGGCGCGTTGATCAGGTCTTTCTTTTCCACCCTCCCTCGCTCAATGATGAAATTCCTCAACAGATTGAGGACTTCCTGTTGGCGGCTGGAAAGTGTGGTGTGGGTACGGATGAGCATGGTAAATGAATAACTTACGAACCAATAGATTGATGCGTGAAGCCTGCCCCGCGCCATCCGCTTGGCGGCCCCTGCCGTATCTGCCAGACTTTCCTGATGAAGCTCACTGAACTCGGTCTGGATCGCGACTTGGCGGACAAAGCCGGCGAACTATGTGGCCCCGATCTGTCCGTGGCCAGGGTCACCGCGGTCGACCGTGGCCGCTACCTGATCCGGGGTGAGGACGGCGAAGTGCCGGCCGAACTGACCGGGCGTTTCCACCATCTCACCGAGTCGTCCGCCGAGCTGCCCTGCGTGGGCGACTGGGTGTGCGTGCATTACCGCGACGGCGGCGCGCAGGCCAGCATCCACCAGTTGCTGCCGCGCCGATCCTTCCTTCGGCGCAAGGCGGCCGGCCGCGACGTTGAATTCCAGATGATCGCGGCCAACATCGACGTGGCGTTCATCGTGCAGGCCTGCCACTTCGATTTCAATCCCCGACGCCTGGAGCGCTATCTGGTGATGGTCCGGGACGGCCATATCGAGCCCGTGGTGCTGCTGACCAAGACGGACCTGGTCGCTCCGGAGGAACTGGACCGGTTGATCGAGCGAATTCGCCTTCTGGGGGTGGCCGCGCGGATCGTCTGCGTCAGCAACGTGACCGGCGACGGCGTCGAGGAGGTGCGGGCGCTCATGGAAGCCGGCAAGACCTATTGCCTGCTCGGTTCGTCGGGCGTGGGCAAGACTACGCTGATCAACCGCCTGATTGGCGACGATACGCTGGAGACCCGCGCGGTCAGCCATACCGGCGAGGGCCGCCACACCACCACGCGGCGCCATTTGATCGTGCTGGATCAGGGCGCCCTGCTGATCGACATGCCGGGCATGCGGGAACTGGGCATGCTGGGCACCGGCGAGGGCATCGAGGCGGCCTTCCTCGATATCGCCGAACTGGCCCAGGGCTGCCGGTACCCCGACTGCCGTCATGACCGCGAACCGGGTTGCGCGGTCCGCGCCGCCATCGAGCGCCACGAGCTGAGCGAGGAGCACCTGCAAAGCTACCTGAAGCTGCGCAAGGAATCGGAATTCCACGACCAGTCCTACCTCGACCGGCGCAAGAAGGACCGGGCATTCGGCCGCTTCATGCACAACTACAAGAAGCACAAGAACGGGCCGGGCGAGGGTTAGGACGGCGCCCGCCGGCCAATGCACTCAGGGCGCGAGTTTGTCGAGGGAACGTCCCTGAACGGTATCGGCGGGCGGGACGGCGGGTGGATTCTCCGGCCGGACCGACACGCAGACCCCATAGCGATGGATCACCATGGTCTCCGGTGGCGTCTGCCCGACTGTATAGACGTTGCGGCCGCCGTTGTCCGCGTCTGCTCTGGCAAAGACCCACACATCAGGGCCGAAGCCGGCATCGGTGCCATCTTCAGCCAGGTTGCGGACGACGCCGTAGAGGTAGCGCAGACCCGAGCCCCAGACCATGCGTTCCGGGAAGGCGACCCGTCCCTGCTCGTCCGAACGGCGGGTCTCGGACAGCTTGTCCGTCTGATAGGCCCGATGGCGCCAGGTCTGGGTGGTCTCGATGCCGGGCCGGGCGACGCCAAATTGGTCGATCAGGCGCATCGGCCAGGCCGGCACGACCTGATGCGGCAGCGGAATCGCCAGCACGAACAGCACGGCCAGCGCGAGAGCGGTCTTTCGATGGGCGACGAATATCCTGGTCAGCATAGGCTCTGCCCTCACTCGGCTTAAGGGGTTCAGTGGCGGCAAGTCCCCATCCTACTCGCTGTCCCGGTGCTCTTGCAGCCGATATCAAGGCGCCCTCGCCTAGCGCATCGGGACAGTCGAACCGCCCGGCCGGTTCAGATCGAGGTAGTCAAATTGACCAGCCATTCCGGCGCCACTTGCAGCACCCAGGTTTCGAACAGCTTGTCCGCGCCGCTCAGGATCAGCAGGCCCAGGGCCAGCATGACCCCGCCCAGCACCTGTTTGCCCAGCTTGCCGGCGGACAGCAGGCGACCGCGCACCTTGCCGAGCGCCTGGCGCGAAACCAGGCCGATCAGCACCAGGGGCAGGCCGGCGCCGAGGCCGAACAGGGCCATGGCGACGGTCACGCGGGCCAGGTCCTGGCCCTGGCTGGCGAGGGTGATGGCCGCGCCCAGGGTCGGGCCGACGCAGGGGCTCCAGACCACCCCCAGCAGCAGGCCGAGGATGAACTGCCCGGACAGGCCATCCAGGGAAACCCGGGCGAGCAGGTTCTGGCCGGCCCCGGACAACCCCGAGGTGGCGAGGGCGAAGCGTTCCTGCAACCGGCCAGCAGCACCAGG
>JBAZLW010000293.1:0-3686 GCA_041650095.1 Hydrogenophilaceae bacterium
GGCGCTCAACCATTACCGGCTGACGGCCCAGGAATTGACCGCCAACGTCGAGCGCCTGCGCGGCCAGTTGCGTGAACTGGAGATCGAGGCCGAGACCCAGATCGGTGCGCGCATGTCCAGGCTGGATGAGAGCCATTTCGATCCCCTGGAATTCGATCGTTACACCCGGTTGCAGGAACTGACCCGTTTGATGGCGGAGAGCGTGAATGACGTCTCCACCGCCCAGGAAAACCTCCTCGCCGGCCTATCCGATGCCGAATACGCCTTGCTGCAGCAGGGCCGAACCACGCGCAGCCTGCAACAGGAATTGATGCACATCCGCATGGTCCGCCTGAACAGCCAGGCTGAACGGCTGCACCGCATCGTCCGCCAGGCCGCCAGGGAACTCGGTCGCAACGCCCATCTGCAGATCGATGGTGGCGATACCGAACTGGACCGCTCGGTGCTCGACAAGGCCATGGTGCCGTTCGAACACCTGTTGCGCAACGCGGTCGCCCATGGCATCGAGTCGGCCGAGCGACGTCGTGCCGCCGACAAGCCTGAATACGGCGATATCCGCCTCTCGGCGCGCCAGGAGGGCGCCGAGGTGGTGCTGACCCTGAGCGACGATGGCGCCGGGGTCGATCTAAACAAGGTGCGCGCCCGTGCCGAGGCCATGGACTGGCTGCGCCCGGGCGAACCGGTCGAACGCGAGCGCCTGGAATCCTTCCTGTTCATGCCCGGTTTCTCGACCATGGAGACGGTGACCCAGGTGGCCGGCCGCGGTGTCGGACTCGACGTGGTACGCAGCGAGATCGCCTCGGTCGGCGGCCGGATCCGGATCGAGAGCGAGCCCGGCCGGGGCACCCGGTTCACCATTCGCCTGCCGACCACGCTGGCCTTGGCCCAGGTGGTCCTGGCCAAGGCGGGCAATCAGGTCTATGCCATTCCGGCCGGCATGGTGGTGCTGGTGCGGGAAGTCCGGGAGGCCGAGTGGCATGCCATCGTCGCCGACGGCGGGGTCGAACTGGACGGCCAGGCCTATCCGCTGCGCTCGCTGGCCGAAATGACCGGACAGCAACCCCTGCCTGTGGTGGGCCGTTACCGCACCGTGCTGTTGCTCAGGTCCGGCGACGAACGGGTCGCCATGCGGGTGGACGGTCTGTCGGGCAACACCGAGGCGGTGGTCAAGGCGATCGGCCCGCAACTGTCGCGCGTGCCCGGGGTGGCCGGTGCCACGGTGCTGCCGGACGGCCGGGTATCGCTGATCCTGAACCCGTTTGCCCTGATGGAGAGTGCGCCGGCCGAGGCTGCGCCGGTGGTCGAGGCGGTCGATGCCGAGGCCGGGCTGCCGCTGGTGCTGGTGGTGGACGACTCACTGACCGTGCGCAAGATCACCGGCCGCTTGCTGCATCGTGAGGGCTACCGGGTCACCACTGCCAAGGACGGTGTCGAGGCCCTGGAACTCCTGCAGGACGAAGTGCCGGCGGTGATGTTGCTGGACATCGAGATGCCGCGCATGGACGGCTTCGAGGTGGCCCGCCACGTGCGCGCCGACCCCCGTAGCCACGACCTGCCGATCATCATGATCACCTCCCGCACCGCCGACAAGCACCGCGACCACGCCACTGAACTGGGAGTCAACCTGTACATGGGCAAGCCCTATCAGGATGAGGAACTGCTCTCGGCGATCGCAGGTTTCGTCAGGCCGTCCAGTTGATCAGGCCGCTGTAGGAGGTCGCCAGCACGATCACGCCGAAGGCAATGCGGTACCAGGCGAATGGGGTGAAATCGTGGCTGGAGATGAAGCGCAGCAGCCAGCGCACGCACAGGAAGGCGCTTATGAACGAGGCCGCGCCGCCGACGGCGAACAGCGGCAGGTCGGCGGCGCTGAACAGGTCGCGGTGCTTGTAGACGTCGTACAGGGTGGCCGCGAACATGGTCGGGATGGCCAGGAAGAAGGAGAACTCGGTTGCCGCCTTCCGGGACAGACCGAAGAACAGGCCGCCGATGATGGTGGCGCCCGAGCGCGAGGTGCCGGGGATCATGGCCAGGGCCTGGGCGAAGCCGACCTTGAGGGCGTCCTGCCAGGTCATGTCGTCGACCGTCTCCGCCTTGACCACGTGCTGGCGCCGCTCCGCCCAGAGGATCAGCAGGCCGCCGACGATGAAGGCGCTGGCCACCACCAGCGGATTGAACAAGTAGGCCTTGATCTGCTTGACGAACAGCAGTCCGAGCACCGCCGCGGGCATGAAGGCGACGACCAGGTTCAGCGCGAATTTGCGTGAAGCCGGCTCGCGGGTCAGGCTGGCCACGACATGGCCGAGCCGCTGCCGGTAGACCCAGACCACGGCCAGGATCGCCGCCAGCTGGATGGCGATGTCGAACACCTTGGCCTTGTCGTCGTTGAAGCCGAGCAACTGGCCGGCGATGATCAGATGGCCGGTGGATGAAATGGGCAGAAATTCGGTCAGGCCCTCGACAATGCCGAGCACCAGTGCCTTGAGCAGTAACAGGGAATCCAAAGCGCGCCTCCTTGTGAGGCCGGGATTATAGCCTCAGGCTTGTGGCTTCTTTGCGACCGGATTGTCGAGCAGGGCGTCGAGGCTTTCCGCTTCCCAGTCGTTGCCCGGTGCCGCGCCTGCGGAAGGCTGGGCCGGCGGCGGCAGTGGTTTGGCAGATGTCCTGCTGCGCGGGGCGGCGGCCGGCGCTTTCCTTGGCGGCGCCGGCTGCATGCTGCCCAGCATGGCGCCCACGAGATCCCGCGCAGAGCGGCTTTCCAGGCGGAATTCCGAGCCGCATTTGACGCAGGCGAAGGTCTTGTAGGGCAGCAGTTCGACCAGCGCCAGCAGCTGGCTGAGGCTTTGTTTCTCCACCAGGGCACCCAGGTCGTCGAGATTGATCTCCGCCGCCGGCAGGTTGGCCGGGGCGGGTATCTTGGCCTCGGCCTTGCTGCGGGCGCCGCAGTAGGGGCAGGTCTTGCTGAGTATGATGGGGCGGGTGTGCATGGCCGGATTGTGAACGATTACCGGCCGTTCGGCACTTGTTCCGGCGGGATCGGCGCCCACACCGTCTTGCGCCGGGATTTGTCGCCGCGCAACAGCTTCAGGTCGCGTTTCGGTACAGCCAGCCAGCCGGCCAGGAACTCCAGCACGGCGGCATTGGCGGCGCCCTCGACCGGGCGGGCGCTGATCCTCAGCTTGAGGGCATCGCCATGCAGGCCGGCCAGTTCGCTCTTCGACGCGCCGGGCTGGACATGCAGGGTGATCTCGCAGCCGCCGTCGGCGCCCGCCGCCAGCCAGACCGGTCCGCTGCTCATGGCAGGCCGTAGATCAGGCCGTGGGCCAATCTTTCCAGACCCCCGACCGGCAGGATCAGCAGCAGTTGCAGGACGATGAAGGCGGCCAGCGGCGAGAGGTCGATCCCGGAGATCGTCGGGATGATGCGCTGGAACGGCGCCAGCGCCGGCCGGGCCATGGCGTAGAACACCGGGGCAACGGGTGAGAACGGATTGACCCAGCTGATGATGGCCTGCACGAAGATCAGGGCGATCATCAGGTAGATGACCAGTTTCAGGCAGGCCGCCAGGGTGAGCAGCAGGAAGCCGGGCCAGACCGCGGCGCCGGCCGCCAGGAAGGGATAGCCGGCGACCCACAGGCTGGACAGCACCCAGACCAATTCGGCGATCAGGAAGAACAGCAGGCTGG
>JBAZLW010000294.1:0-3685 GCA_041650095.1 Hydrogenophilaceae bacterium
TCGACCACGCCGAGGCGATGAAGACCGTCCAGAAGCTGAAGTCCGGCAAGGGCTTCGACCTGGAGGACTTCAAGTCCCAGATGCAGCAGATGAAGAAACTGGGCGGGCTGTCCTCGCTCATGGACAAGCTGCCGGGCGCCGGCAAGGTCGGTGCCGACGATCTTGCCAACGGCGAGAAGCAGATGCAGCGCATCGAGGGCATCATCAATTCCATGACCCCGCAGGAACGGCACAAGCCGGAACTGCTCAAAGCCTCGCGCAAGCGCCGCATCGCCGCCGGCGCCGGGGTGCAGGTGCAGGACATCAACCGGCTGCTCAAGCAGTTCGAACAGGCCCAGAAGATGATGAAATCGCTCGGCAAGGGCGGCATGACCAAGATGATGCGCGGCATGAAGGGCATGCTGCCGGGCATGCACTGATCCGATCAGGCCCGCCGGCATGCCGCCCGCAAGCCAGCGGGCGCGACCCACGCTAATTGTTTGATTTTGGGCGCCGAATTGTCTAGAATCCGCGGTTTTCCGCGTGCCTTGTCGGCGCGCCCCGGAAACTGACTAGGAAACATCGGACATGGTAACCATTCGACTGGCCCGCGGCGGCTCCAAGAAGCGCCCCTTCTACAACATCGTGGTGGCGGATTCCCGCGATCGCCGCGACGGCCGCTTCATCGAGCGCATCGGCTTCTACAACCCCCTGGCCTCCGGCAACGCCGAAGGTCTGCGCATCAACCAGGAACGCCTGACCTACTGGCAGGGCGTCGGCGCGCAGGTTTCCGAGACCGTGACCCGTCTGTCTCGTGGCGCCAAACCCGTCGTCGCCTGAAGACCTGGTGATCATGGGGCGGATCGCCGCCCCATACGCAGTGCGCGGCTGGGTCAAGATCCAGACCTTTACGGAACACCTGGACAACCTGCTCGACTACCCGGTCTGGCATCTGGGCAAGACCGGCAAGTGGCGGGCCTACGAGGTGATCGAGGCCAAGGTGCACAGCAACCACCTGGTCGCCCAACTGGCCGGTGTGGACGACCGTAATGCGGCCGAGGCCCTGCAGGGAATGGAAATCGCGGTGGAGCGGGAAGAACTCCCACCCGCCGAGGAAGGCGAGTATTACTGGGACGACCTGGTCGGGCTGACTGTGGTCAATCTGGCCGGGGAAACCCTGGGTGACGTGGCGGAGATGCTGGAAACCGGCGCACACGACATCATGAAGGTGACCGGCGCGCAGGAACGCCTGATCCCCTTCACGGACCCCATCGTCCGGGAAGTGGACACCGAGGCCCGCCGCATTGTGGTGGACTGGGGCGCCGACTGGTGACACCGCGTTACCATGTGGTGACGCTGTTTCCGGCCCTGTTCTCGGCCCTGACCGAATACGGGGTCAGCGGCCGGGCAGTCAGGAACAAGCTGGTCGAGTTGAAGTTCTGGGACCCCCGGGATTTCACCTCGGACAGTTACCGTACGGTGGACGACCGGCCATTCGGCGGCGGGCCCGGCATGGTGATGCTGGCCGAGCCGCTGGACCTGGCGCTGACCGCCGCGAAAACGGCCTTGCGCCGCGAGGGTATCGAACAGCCTCGCCTGGTTTACCTTTCGCCGCAGGGGCGAAGGTTGAATCAGGCCCTGGTCGAGGAATTGGTCAAGGAACCGGCGCTGGTCTTGCTGGCCGGCCGCTACGAAGGCATCGACGAGCGCCTGTTCGCCCGTCACCCGATGGAGGAAATCTCCATCGGCGACTATGTCCTGTCGGGCGGCGAGTTGCCGGCGATGGTGTTGCTGGATGCGGTGATCCGCCAGATCCCGGGGGCCTTGGGCCACGCCGGGTCGGCCGAGGAAGATTCCTTTGCCGATGGTCTGCTGGATTGCCCGCATTACACCCGGCCCGAGGTGTACCTGGGCCTGGAGACGCCGCCGGCGCTGTTGTCCGGCAACCATGCCGGCGTGGCACGGTGGCGTTTGAAGCAGGGCCTGGGACGGACCTGGCAACGCCGGCCCGACCTGTTGCAGGACCGGCCTCTGAGCCGTGAGGAAGAGAATTTGCTCGACGAATTTCGTCGGGACGTAGCCGATCCGGGTCAACCGGGTCATTAGAAACCGCGCCATGTCTCCCAGGCATCAATTAGTCCTGGCAGACCTATAGCGCGAACATTGAAGGAAATGACGATGAACCTCATCGAACAGCTCGAAAACGAAGAAATCGCCCGTCTGGGCAAGACCCTCCCCGACTTTGCCCCCGGCGACACCGTCGTGGTCCAAGTGAAGGTCAAGGAAGGCACCCGCGAACGTCTGCAGGCCTATGAAGGCGTGGTAATCGCCAAGCGCAACCGCGGCCTCAACTCCAGCTTCATCGTGCGCAAGATCTCCGCCGGCGAAGGCGTCGAGCGCACCTTCCAGACCTACTCCCCGCTGGTCGCCGCCGTCGAAGTGAAGCGCCGCGGCGATGTCCGTCGCGCCAAGCTGTACTACCTGCGCGGCCGCACCGGCAAGTCCGCCCGGATCAAGGAAAAGCTGCCCGCCAAGAAGGCCTCCTGAGCCTTTCTTCGCGCTGCCAAAAAGGCCGCCTCCGGGCGGCCTTTTTTCGTTTGCGCCAGCCGATCAGGCGGTGGCCAACTCGATCAGGCCGTACCGACAAGGCAACCTGTTCAGCACTTCCGGCTCGATGCGGCGCAACAGCCATCGCGCCTCCGTCAGATGCTGATCGTTGATCTGCGTTTCCCTGCGGTTCCGGTTCTGCACCGGTGGCAAGTCGATCCGACCGGCCTCCAGGTGTATGCGGAAATGGCCGAACAGGGCGGCAATGCGGTCAGGGTCGTTCAGTTCCCGCGTCTCCAGCTGAAAATGCCGGATCGCCGGGTGACGTTCGATGAAGCGCAGAAAGCGCAACTCGGCCTCCAGCCAGACCCACAGGTAGTACTGCAGGCAGGTGAGCCGGCCCTCGGGCGGGCGCAGGCAGTTCTTGCGCGAATCGGGATGGGGATGCCAATTGCCCAAGGCTCGCAGAAAGGCCGGACCACCCACCGGATGGGCATTCCGGTGGCAGTAACTGACCGCGACCTCCAGCGGGTCGCGGACCAGATGGATCAGTCCCAGTTCGGGAAACTCCCCGGCCATGGCCTCCCCCAGCGAGGACAGGAAGGCATGGCTGGATTCCAGGTAGACTCGGCAAGCCAGTTTCCGGATCCGCCTGGCACGCATCCGGGCCAGATGGACCACGGCCGGGTCGTCCCGGTCATACCACTTCAGTGCATTGCCGAAGCCACGCTTTTCGAGACCGCCCATGTCCCGGAGGTGAATGGCTCGATATAGCCGTTCATACAGGCCTTGCGGGCGGAACTGTGCCTCGTGCTCGGCGATACATCCGGCCACGTTGCGATTGAACAGCTCCACCAGGGATGTGGTACCGGTACGCCCGGTCGTCGCGGTGAAAAGCACCAGTCCCGGAGCGTGGTTCCGACCCGGCCCGATCACGTCAGTGCGCCGCTTCCCAGTTCGGCCCGACCCCGGCCTCGACCTTGAGCGGCACCTTCAGGTCGGCCACGTTGCACATCAGGCCCGGCAACGCTTCCCTGACCCGTTCCAGCTCGGGCTCGGCCACCTCCAGAACCAGTTCGTCGTGTACTTGCATGATCAGCCGCGTCTGTAGCTGCTCGGCGTCCAGCCAGCCCTGTACTGCGATCATCGCCAGCTTGAT
>JBAZLW010000295.1:0-3661 GCA_041650095.1 Hydrogenophilaceae bacterium
GCCGCGGCCCGGATGGGGCTTGGTGCCGACCTTGACGTTGGCGGCCAGCTTGCCGTCCTTGGTGTCCACCACCGACACGGTGTTGCGCATGTTGGCGGCGACCAGGAAATAGCGCTTGGAGGAGTCCCAACCGCCGTCGTGCAGGAAGCGCTCGGCCTCGATCTCGGTGGTCTTGAGGTTCTTCAGATCGGAGTAGTCCACCAGCAGCACCTTGCCGGTCTCCTTCACGTTGACCACGAACTCGGGCTTGATGTGGGAGGACACGATGGAAGCGACGCGCGGCTCGGGGTGGTATTCGCCCTCGTCGTAGGTGTAGCCGCGGGTCGACATGACCTTCTTCGGCTCCAGGGTGAAGCCGTCCATCAGCACATAGGCAGGCGGCCAGTAGGTGCCGGCGATGGCGATCTTGTCGTCGTAGCCCTTGTACTTGGAGGTATCGATGGAACGGGCGTCGGAGCCGGTTCGGATGGTGGCGACGGTGGTCGGCGTTTCCATCCACAGGTCGATCAGGTTGATCAGGCCATCGCGGCCGGTGGTGTAGAGGTAGCGGCCCGACTTCGAGAAGCGCGAGATGTGCACCGCGAACCCGGTCTTCAGGACGGTGACGATCTTCTTGCTGTCGCCGTCGACCAGGGCCAGCTCGCCGGAATCACGCAGGGTGACGGCGAACAGGTTGTTCAGGTTGAGCTTGTTCATCTGCTTCTTGGGCCGTTTCTCCGGCGGCACCAGCAGCTTCCAGGAGGTGCGGATCTCCTTCATGCCCCACTCCGGCGGGGTCGGCGCCGGGTGCTGGATGTAGCGGGCCATGAGGTCGACCTCTTTCTCGTTCAGCTCGTTCGAGGTGCCGAAGCCGGGCATGCCGCCGGGCGTGCCGTAATGGACGAACACCTTGAGGCTTTCGCTGCCCAGTTGCTGCATCGGCTCGGGCAGCAGGGCCTTGCCGGTGGCACCCTTGCGCAGCACGCCATGACAGCCGGCGCAACGGTCAAAATAGATCTGCCGAGCCTGGTCGAACTCGGCCTTGGTCATCGGGGGGGCCTTGGGATCGCTGGACTGATACATGTCCACGCCGGCCAGCTGCGAACCGCCGCCTTGCAGATAGGTGTTCGACGCCGTACTGCGGTCGTCCGCCGCCCAGGCCGTGGACAGCGCGAACGGCAATGCCGCCGCCATGAGTATTCTGCCAAACCGCTTCGTGTTCATCTCAAACCGCTCCTTTCAAGGTCATCGGGTAAAAACCACAAAAGCCGTGGGGCAAACCTTACCTCCGGGAGGCGGGGGGGGAACCTTGACAAATATCAACGGATTTCGGCGGCAGGAATTTCCCGTTGACATATATCAAGGGCGCAGGGAACCGGCTCTTACACCATTCGTCCCGGCTCAACGAACACCACGCTAGGAGACTCACCCATGACCGAACCGGTCGCACTGGCAAACTTCTTCACCGTCTTCTTTTCCGCCGCCATGGTCATCATGACCGGCGCCACCTATGCCCTGCTGTTCGCCTACAGCCGGGTCAAGGGCATGCCGCGCCTGATGGCGCTGGCCTACCTCGCCTATCTCGGCCTGTTCGCCTCGGTGATGACCCTGGCCAGTGCCGCCAACCTGTTCAACAGCACCTTCTGGACGGTCATCGTCGGGCTGATGCTGCTGGGCTACCTGGTCGCGCCCCATGCCATCTGGCATCTGTGCGTCGGCACCCACGCGCAGGAACTCGAAGGCGACGAAGCGCACCCCGCAAAGATTTTTCAACAGTCCTGACAGGAGCAAAAAACCATGGCACAGGAAATTTGGTGGGCATCCCCATCCTTTTGGCGCAAGTCCGCCATTTGGGTGACCGGATTCTCGTTCGTCGTCCTGATCTTCCTCACCTTCGACACGGTGAAGCAGATCACCGCCGGTTCGCCGCGGGTTCCGGCGTATTCGGTGATCAACAACCGCATCGACTACGTGTTCGACGAGAAACGTAATTTCCAGGTGCCGGTGATCGGCCCCGAGGAGCCGCTGTTCGGCAAGAAGCTGACCGAGGAGGAGGCCAAGGCGCTGGTGAGCCACGGCAAGCTGACCACCCAGGCCAAGAACTGCATGAACTGCCATACCCTGCTCGGCAACGGCGCCTACTACGCGCCCGACCTGACCAAGTCCTGGCTGGACCAGTCCTGGGGCTCGAAGGAGGTACGCGAACAGTCGATGGTGGAGTTTCTGATGGACCCGAGCGACAAGTTGCACAACGGTATCGGCCGCAAGATGCCCAAGCTCGGCATCACCGAAGAAGAAGCGAAAGCCACGGTCGCCTTCCTGAAGTGGATGGCGTCCATCGACACCAACGGCTTCCCGTCCAACTTCACGCCGATCGATCAGGCCGACGCGCCTGCCCCCGCCACCCCAGAGCCCGCCGCTGAAGCCAGCGCTGCCCCGGCTCAACAATAAGGAGGCCAGACATGTCCGCATTAGGCATACTCTCTAGCGCCAACCTGAACGGTGGGCAAAAGCTAGCAACCAAGTATTTCACCGTCGCCATCGCCCTGTTCGGCGCGCAAGTCCTGTTCGGCCTCCTGGCCGGCATCCAGTACCTGAACCCGGAATTCCTCTACGGCATCCTGGATTTCTCGGTCAACCGCATGCTGCATATCAATGCCATGGTGGTCTGGCTCCTGTTCGGCTTCATCGGCTCGGTGTACTGGCTGCTGGAGGACGAGTCGGGAACCCCGGTAGTGGGGTTGTGGCTGGGTAACCTGATCTTCTGGATCTTCACCCTGGCCGTGGTCGTCGTGGTGCTGGTCTACCTGCTGGTTCAGGTCGGCCCCGGCGAACTGAAGTCGATCTGGCTGATCAACGAGGGACGCGAGTACATCGAGGCACCGCGCTGGGCCGACATCGGCATCGTGGTCTGCGTCCTGGCCTTCTTCTTCAACGTCGCCGCCACCTTCGCCAGGGGCAAGTTCACCGGCATCGCCGGCGTCCTGGTGCTCGACCTGATCGCCCTGGCCGGTCTGTACCTGGCCGGCATGTGGTACACCCCCAACATCTCCATGGACCAACACTGGTGGTGGTGGGTGATTCACCTCTGGGTCGAGGCCACCTGGGAAGTGCTGGTCGGTTGTCTCATGGCCTACGGCCTGATCACCACCATGGGCGTGCGCCGCAAAATCGTCGAGACCTGGCTGTACATCGAAGTCGCGCTGATGTTCGGCTCCGGTATCCTCGGTCTGGGTCACCACTACTTCTGGATCGGCACGCCGGAATACTGGTTCACCATCGGCGGCTTCTTCTCCGCCCTGGAGCCGATCCCGCTGGTCGCCATGGTCGTGCATGCCGTGTTCGACGCCGGCCACCACAAGCTGAAGAGCACCAACAACCCGGCCCTGGCCTGGATCATCGCGCAGGCCTTCGGCAACTTCTTCGGCGCCGGCGTGTGGGGCTTCATGCACACCCTGCCGCAGATCAACCTGTACACCCACGGCACCCAGTGGACCGCCTCCCACGGCCACCTGGCCTTCTTCGGCGCCTATGCCACCATGGTCATCGCCTTCCTGTACATCGCCCTGCAGAAATGGCGCGGCGGCGTGTACATGAGCAGCAACCTGGCCGGTGCCTGGAAGTGGAAATGGGCGATCTTCCTGCTCCACGCCGGCATGATCGCCCTGGTCATGGGCATGCT
>JBAZLW010000296.1:0-3637 GCA_041650095.1 Hydrogenophilaceae bacterium
AAAGCCGCCCTACAAGCAGCAGGCCTATGTCTTCGGCACCCTGGTCGACGTCAGCGTCTATGGCGAACCCGAGGCCAAGGCGCGCCAGGCGGTCGACGCCGTGCTGGCCGACTTCGACCGCCTGCACCGCCTGCTGCATGCCTGGGAGCCGTCCGAGCTGGAGCGGATCAATACCGCCATCGCGGCCAGCAAGCCGTCCGACCCGGCGCCGCAGGAAGTGATCGGCCTGCTGCAGGATGCCGCGTCCTGGTCCGGTCGTTCGGAGGGCCTGTTCAACCCGGCCATCGGCAACCTGATCGAGCTGTGGGGCTTTCATTCCGACACCTTCGCGGCGCGCCTGCCCGACCCGGTCAAGGTCGACCAGCTGGTCAAGGCCAATCCGCGCATGGCCGACCTACACATCGAGGGCGACCGGGTGGCGAGCGACAACGCCGCCGTCCGCCTCGACCTCGGCGGCTATGCCAAGGGCTACGCCCTGGAACGCGCGGTCGGTCTGCTCAAGGCCCAGGGCGTGGTTAACGCCCTGGTCAACATCGGCGGCAACATCATCGCCATCGGCCGGCACGGTGACCGGCCCTGGAAGGTCGGCATCCAGCACCCGCGCCAGTCGGGCGCAATTGCCACATTGGAACTACGCGACGGCGAGGCGATCGGCACCTCGGGCGATTACCAGCGCTATTTCGAGAAGGACGGCAAACGCTATTGCCACCTGATCGACCCGCGCACCGGCTGGCCGGCCGATGGCGCCCAGGCGGTCACCGTGCTGGTGCGGGGCGAACATGCCGGTATCCGTTCGGACGTGACCAGCAAGCCGATCTTCATCGGCGGCCCGTCGGAATGGCGCAAAATGGCCGAGCGGATGGGTGTCTCCGAGGTCCTGTTCATCGATGCCACGGGGCGGGCCAGCGCGACCCGGTCCATGGCCGGCAGGCTGGAATGGCTGGACCAGACGGCACCCCTCGCCGTCGTGGAATAGGGTGCAACCATGTATACGTGGAAGAGCTATTTCGTCATTCAGGCCGATTACCAGTACTGGGCCAACGAGGCCCTGTTTGCCGCCCTGGCCAGGCTCAAGCCGGAGCACTTGGAGTCGGATGCCGGCCTGCTTTGCAAAAGCATTCACCATACCGCCGACCATATGCTGGCGGAGGCCCAGCTTTGGCTGGCGCGCCTGCAGGGAGTCGATCTGCCGCCCGCCCCGCATGAGATGCAGCATCCGATCTGGCGCGAATTGCAAACCACCCTGCGGCGCGAGACCCGCCACTTGGAAAAATGGCTGGAGGCCCAGCCGGACAGCTTCTTCGAGGGCGAGGTCCATTGCGCCGGCATTGATGGCAAGCCTAGCACCCTGTGGGTGCGCGACGTGCTGACCCACCTGTTCAGCCATTTTGCCTACCATCGCGGCCAGCTTTCCGCAGCGGCCGCCCGACTGGGGGCGCCCCGCCCCGAGATGGATTACGTCCATTACCGGCGCGAGATGGAAAAGCTGCTGCACGAGGCACGCCAGGTGCCACGCTGATCAAACTGAAAGTACCAGACATGTCCAACCACGACGAAAAGCCCGCCCGCAAGAAGATCAGCCTGACCGCCAAGACCGAAGGCGAGAAGCCCGAGCGCAAGCACAAGCCCGCCCGCTGGAGCCCCTTGCAGCGCGACCGCAGCAAGCCGGCGGCGAAACCGGCGGCGAGCGAAGACAAGCCGGCCGCCAAGGCCGGACGGGGGTCCACCGGCCCTGCGGAAGGCCGCATGGACAAGAAACGCCCCCCTGGCCACGCCGGCAAGGCCAAAGGCTACCGAGAGGAAGGCACCTATCCACGTGACGGACGCGATGCCCGGCCGGCCAGGTCCAGGGATGAGGCCGGCACAGATGCGACCCCTCGCCGCAGGAACACCCCACAGGCGCCCGCCCTGCTGAAATTCTTCGTCCCCTGCCCGCGCGGTCTGGAAGGCGAACTGGCCAAGGAACTGGTCGAACTGGGCGCCGCCGACGCCGCGGCCGGTTCCGGCGGAGTGAAGTTCAGCGGCGACATCGGCCTGGCCTGGAAGGTGAACCTGTGGAGCCGGCTGGCGATCCGGGTCCTGCAGCAGGTCGCCGAGGGCAATTACCGCGACGAGGAAGATCTCTACAAAGTCACCCTCAAGCAGCCCTGGCCGGACTGGTTCGCGGTCGACAAGACCATCGCCATCCGCACGGTGGCCCACAACAGCCCGCTCAAGAGCCTCAACTTCGTCACCCTGAGGATCAAGGACGCGGTGTGCGACCGCTTCCGCCAGGACCTGGAACTGCGCCCCAATGTCGATGCCCGCGAGCCGCAGGTGCCGATCCTGATTTATCTAGAGCAGGATCGCTTCACCCTGTACCTGGACCTGACCGGCGAACCGCTCAACCGGCGCGGCTACCGGGTCGAGCCGGCGCCGGCGCCGCTGAACGAGAACCTGGCTGCCGGGCTGCTCAAGCTGTCCGGCTGGCGGCCCGAGATGCCACTGCTCGACCCGATGATGGGCGGCGGCACCATCCTGCTGGAAGCGGCCATGATGGCGCTCAACATGGCGCCCGGCCTGAAACGCCACTTCGCCTTCGAGCACCTGATCAGCTTCGACAAGGTGGAATGGACCCGCCTGCGCAAGGATGCCGAGGCCATGCAGAAAGAGCCCCAGCTGCTGCCGATCTACGGCTGCGACATCGATCCCCGGATGATCCGCGCCGCCGGCCTCAACCTGAAAGCCGCCGGCCTGCTCGATTGCGTCACCCTGCGCGAAGGCGACGTGATGGCGATTCCGGCCCCGGCCGAGCACGGCATGATCGTCAGCAACCCGCCCTACGGCGTCCGCCTGGACACCGACGCCACCTTCTACAAGGGCCTGGGCGACGCCCTGAAACAGCACTTCACCGGCTGGAGCGCCTGGCTCATCTCCGGCGACGCGGAATTTCCCAAGGGCATGGGCCTCGCCGCCAGTCGGCGCATCCCGCTCTACAACGGGCCACTGGAATGCCGGCTGTACGAATACAAGCTGATCGCCGGGACGATGCGGAAGAAATAGGCGCAGCGTCATTCGTTGCCCTGAATTGGGAAGGCGCCTAGAACGACATGACCAACTTGGTCATGTCAAAAGACCACTATTCGACAAGTACAAATCGCAGAAGCCAAGGCGCATCTTTCCGCGCTGGTCGAGCGTGTCGAGGCCGGCGAGGAAATCATCATCGCCGGCCGGGGCAAACCGGTCGCCCGCCTGATCCCGGAACCGAAGGTCGGGCGGAGCGCGGCGGAGGTCTTTCGCGCGGCCCGGGCCCTGGGCGGTCTCGAGATCGAGGCGCCCGGCGAACTCCCCATGGATACGGTCGATCTGGATTGAAGCCATGCGCTACCTGCTGGATACCAACACCCTCGTCGCCATGAGCAAGGAGCGACCGGGGTTGGCGAACCGACTTGCGGGCATCCTGGCCGAAGCGGTCCTGCTTTCGTCCGGGCTGATCGCCGAGATCGAATACGGCATCGCGAAAAGCACTCGCCAGGAACACAACCGGCGGATCTTCGATGCGCTTCTGCAAGGATTTCCGGTGGTCGATTTCAATGCCGCCGCGGCCAAGTTGTAGGGCCCGATCCGGGCCCAACTGGAAAGGCAGGGGCGCCTGATC
>JBAZLW010000297.1:0-3631 GCA_041650095.1 Hydrogenophilaceae bacterium
ATTCCAGGGTGCCTCCCGTCGCCGCGCCGAGCAGGCCGGCCAGCGGATCATGCAGGATCAAGGAGGGAACCTGCTCGAAAAAAGAAGGGAAAGTCATGTCGTCGCTCCATCTGGCAATGGAGCACATGCTGCCGCGAGGCGGCCCTGACCGCCTTGCGCAAGGTCAAGCGGACCGCGCGACGCTAATGGCTGCTGTAGGCGACCTGATCCGGTTCATCGGCCATGCGCCGGCGCAGGGTCCGCATGACAAAGGCCAGCGGCGCCGGCAGCGCGGCCAGCAGGCTGTCGAATTCGATGCCGTCGAGCATGTTCTTCACCGTCAGGCCGAGATCGGTGTTGCCTTCGATCAGCAGGCGCCGGTTGAAGAACAGGGTATCCGGGTCTTCCAGGCGCAGGGCCAGCCGGGTGAAGTCCTGTGCGGTGGCGGTAAAGGTCACGTCGGCATGGTCGCCGAACTGGGGGCGCAAGCCGTCGCGGCCGACCGAGAAGTAGCTTTTCAGGCCCAGATCGCGGACATGCACGCAAAAGCGCTGGTCGCGGATGCCGGCCCAATCCATGTCCTTCAAAGCCCGCCAGGCGGCCAGATTGAACATCGCCACGAAGGCGGCGGACACCGGCAGGGTGGGCAGGCCCGAGGCGATACGGGGCAGGGAAATCTTGGCCAGTTTCATGACTTGCATGGCGACACTCTCATCCAGGACACAACCATCCGAAATAATGCCTGAACCGACTCGGCTTGGATAGCCGGCAGGACTATTTCCGGCAGGGATAGTTGTCGGCCAGCAATTTGCCTATGGCTTCCGGGGCCGGTTTGTGCAGATGATCCGGATGGGCATTCAGCCAGGTGATCACCACCACCGGCAGGCGCTGCTTGTCGCCGCTGCCCAGGCAGAAACGGCCGCCCTTGCCGTAAAACGAGGCGGTGTCGATATAGCCGTTGAGGTAGCTGTGGCACATCATCCCCAGCATCTTGATCCGGTCGGCGCCATTGCACATCTTCATCAGGCCTTCCCCGGTCTGGACCGAGTGTTCTGTCGTGGCCGCAACGCTCCCGGACAAAGCCAGCGCGGCCATGGCGATGGCCGCCAGTTGGTATTTATTCATAGTCGGACTCCATCTCTCTCGGAGCTATTTTATCCGACGTACGCCTGCTTTGCTTCCTGTTGGAGGGCGCGGCTTGGCCGGCCATGCCCGCGGGCCCCTTGCCGCCGTGCGGGCGCCGCCGGTCCCGGCCGGCTGGAAGGCCGGAATCAAGTGCTGCCTGCCGTTGCCGATCAGGTCGGCCCGGCCCATAGCCATGAGCGCCTCGCGCAGCAGCGGCCAGTTGTCCGGGTCGTGATAGCGCAGGAAGGCCTTCTGCAGACGCCGCGCCCGCTCGCCCCGGACCACCGGCACCTTGCGCGCCTTGCCGCCCAATACCGGCTTCAAGGGGTTGAGTTCGGTATGCCACATGGTGGTGGCCAGGGCCAACGGCGTCGGCAGGAAGGTCTGCACCTGGTCGAGGCGGAAGCCGTTGCGCTTCAGCCACAGGGCCAGGTTGACCATGTCCGCGTCGGTGGTGCCCGGGTGCGCGGCGATGAAGTACGGGATCAGGTACTGCTCCTTGCCTGCCTCCTTCGAGTATTTGTCGAACATCTGCTTGAAGCGGTCATAGGATGTCATGCGCGGCTTCATCATGTGTTCGAGCGGCCCCTCCTCGGTATGCTCGGGGGCGATCTTGAGGTAGCCGCCGACATGGTGGCTGGCCAGTTCCTTGACGTACTCGGGCGACTTCACCGCCAGGTCGTAGCGCACCCCGGAGCCGATCAGCACCTTCTTGATGCCGGGCAGCGCGCGCGCCTCGCGATAGAGGTGGATCAGCGGGCCGTGGTCGGTACCCAGGTTCGGACAAATGTCCGGGAACACGCAGGACAGGCGCCGGCAGGCCGACTCGATGTTCGGGTCCTTGCAGGCCAGGCGGTACATGTTCGCGGTCGGCCCGCCCAAGTCGGAGATCACGCCGGTAAAACCGGGGGTCTTGTCGCGGATCGCCTCGAGCTCGTGCAGGATCGATTCCTCCGAGCGATTCTGGATGATGCGGCCCTCGTGCTCGGTGATCGAGCAGAAGGTGCAGCCGCCGAAGCAGCCGCGCATGATGTTGACCGAAAAGCGGATCATCTCCCAGGCCGGAATCCTGGCGTCGCCGTAGGCCGGATGCGGCGCCCGGGCGTAGGGCAGGTCGTAGACGTGGTCCATCTCGGCGGTGCTGAGCGGGATCGGCGGCGGGTTCAGCCAGACATCGCGTTCGCCATGCGCCTGGACCAGGGCGCGGGCGTTGCCGGGGTTGGATTCGAGATGGAACACCCGCGAGGCATGGGTATCCAGGACCGGATTCTTCTCGACCTGCTCGAAGGCCGGCAGGCGCAGGACGCTATGGGCGCGCTGCTCGGCGCGTTCGGCCCGGTCCTTGCCGGCATGCGGCATGAAATGGATCGGCGTGGCCCCGGTCGGCGCCGCCACCGCCAGCGAATCGATCTCCAGCCAGGCCTCCGAAGGCAGCCAGCCGCGCGGCACCATGAACGCCGTGCCACGCAGGTCGCGGATCTCGGCGATCGGCTCCCCCGCCGCCAATCTATGGGTCAGGTCGATCAGGGCCCGCTCGGCGTTGCCGAACAGCAGGATGTCGGCCTTGGAGTCAGCCAGCACCGAGCGGCGCATGGTGTCCGACCAGTAGTCATAATGGGCGATCCGGCGCAGCGAGGCCTCGATGCCCCCGGCCACCACCGGCACGTTCTTGTAGGCCTCGCGGCAACGCTGGGCATACACCGTCACCGCCCGGTCCGGCCGCCGGTTCGGCTCGCCGTTCGGGGTATAGGCATCGTCGGAACGGATCTTGCGATCCGAGGTATAGCGGTTGACCATGGAATCCATGTTGCCGGCGGTCACCCCGAAATACAGGTTCGGCTTGCCGAGGACGCGGAAGGCGTCGGCCGAACGCCAGTCCGGCTGGGCGATGATGCCGACCCGGAAGCCCTGCGCCTCCAGCAGCCGGCCGACCAGCGCCATGCCGAAGCTGGGATGGTCGATGTAGGCATCGCCGGTGACCAGGATCACGTCGCAGGAGTCCCAGCCGAGCGTCGCCATCTCCGCCCGCGACATGGGCAGGAAGGGCGCGACGCCGAAGCGCCTGGCCCAATAGGGACGGTATGATTGGATGGACTTGGCGTTTTCCATTGGCAAAACGCGCGGAACGACCGCGCTCAATCTGCCGGCGTTTGGCCGGACTGGTGCAGGCGGCGGATGGCGATGACCAGGATATCCACTTCAAGCGATTCCAGTTCGCCGAAGCGGTCCTGCAGCGCGCGGGCCAGGGCATAGCCGGAAACCTCCGGGGAAGCCGCCAGCATGGGGGCCAGCATGGCGAACGCTTCGGGAAACGCCTCACGAGCCCGGTGGTGGATGCGGCGATCCTCCTGGACCTGGCCCATGGCATCGACGGAATAGTGCTTTTCGCTCATGGTTCGGCTCGCACGGTAGACAGTTGCCGGCATTGTAACGGTAAACGCCAAAACCCTTTCACGTCGTAAAATGGCACACCATGAACCTGTATCCCCTGCTCCGACCCATCCTGTTCCGGTTCGACCCGGAAACC
>JBAZLW010000298.1:0-3608 GCA_041650095.1 Hydrogenophilaceae bacterium
AACCCAAGCCTAAATGCCGAATTCAGGGTTTGACCGGGCCTTGCCCATCAGACTCAGCCCCAGTTGCTTCAGCATCGCCCAGGCGTTTTCCCGCAACAGGCCCTTGCTTGCTCGGTCGACCCGGCTGGCTTGGCGCAGCGCGGCGCCCAGTTCGGCCGACTGCAGCCGCTTCAGGGCGCGGCCGACCAGCGCTTGCTTGCTGTCCCAGACCCGGTTTTCCCGCATCAGCACCGGCAGTTGCTTGCCGGCCTCGACCCCGGCGGCCAGCCGGTACAGGGTACGCAACTCCTGGCTCAACAGCCAGAGCGCCAGGATGGGCGTCTCGCCCTCGGCTTCCAGGCCGTCGACGATACGGCAGTAGCGCGCCGCGTCGCCCTTGAGGAAGGCCTCGGGCAGGTCGCTGGCGTCGTAGCGGGCGACGTCGACCACGGCGTTGCGCGCGGATTCCAGGTCGAACTGTCCGGGCGGCAGCAACAGGGCCAGTTTCTCGATTTCCTGATGGGCGGCGAGCAGGTTGCCCTCGATCCGGCTGGCCAGGAAGGCCAGGGTTTCGCTGTCGGCCTTGAGGTCGTAGCGCGCCAGCCGGGCGCCGATCCAGGCCGGCAGTTGTTCCGGCGTCGGCGGCGCGATGTGGATGGCGGTGCCGGCATTTTCCAGGGCGGCGTACCACTTGGTCGCCTGCATGGTCTTGTCGGCACGCGGCAACAGCAGCATGAGATAGGTGTCGGCGGGCGGATTGGCGCACCAAGCCTCGATGGCCTTGCCGCCTTCGACGCCGGGCTTGCCGGTCGGCACGCGCAGTTCGACCAGACGCAGGCTGGCGAACAGCGACAGGGAATCGAACCCAGCGGACCAGGCGCCCCAGTTGAAGCCGGTCTCGACCTGGAAGGATTGCCGCTCGGCGCCGGCCTTGCGCGCGGCCTGGCGGATCAGGGCGGCGGCCTCGTCGGTCAACAGCGGTTCGTCGCCGCAGACCGCGTAGACCGGCGCCAGGCCCTTGGCCAGGGCGCCAGTCAGTTGATCGGCGCGGAGCTTCACGGTTTCCTGACGAAGGCCAGTCGGCGCAGGATCTGGCGCAGGGCGTCCTCGTCCACGTCGCGACGTAGTCGGGCCTCCTCGGCCTCTTTCGCCAGCACCTGCTCGTCGCTGTAGGAGAAATCGCGGCTCAGGCGGATGTCGGTCGGCGCCAGCATTTCCTTGCCGTCGGTGGCGACCGCGGACACGGTCACGGCGTTCATCAGGCGATATTCACGCACCTTGCCGGCGCCGGACAGGGACAGGATGGTCTTAGTCCGGCTCTCGCCGGTCAGCCGGATCACCACGTCCGCGTTGCCGCGCTGGCCGGCCAGCTTGGATTGCTGGGCCAGATGGGCGCGCAACAGACCGGCCAGGACCGAAGTCGTCGGGGCCTCGACGAAGGCGCCGTTGAACGGCAGCGGCGACTGGCCGCGCAACTGAAAACCGCAGCCGGCCAGCAGCGCCAGGCCGGTCACGGCCAGGAATTTCAAGGTCACGCGCCTCATCTCGGCTCCTTAGACAACGATATTGACCAGGCGGCCGGGCACCACCACCACCTTCTTGGCCGGTTTGCCTTCCATGTGCTTCTGCGCCTCCGGGCTGGCCAGGGCGGCGGCCTCGATGATGTCCTTGGCGGCATCGACGGCGACCTTCAGCTTGCCGCGCAGCTTGCCGTTGACCTGTAGCATCAGCTCGATCTCGTTCCGCACCAGAGCCGATTCGTCCACCGTCGGCCAGGGCGAGCCGACCAGACAGGCGCCCGGCTTGAGCGCCTTGATCAGGATGCGGCAGATGTGCGGCACGATCGGCGCCAGCATCAGGACGATGGCCTCCTGGGCTTCCTGCTTGACCGAGCGGGTTAGCGAGTCCTCACCTTCCAGCTTGGCCATGGCGTTCATCAGTTCCATGATGGCGGCGATGGCGGTGTTGAATTGCTTGCGCCGCTCGATGTCGTCGGTGACCTTGGCGATGGTCTGATGCAATTGGCGGCGGAAATCGGTCAGGGTCTCGGTCAGTTCGCCACCCGACCAGGCACCGATTTCGCCCTGCTCGACATGATCGTGGACCATCTTCCACAGACGTTTGAGGAAGCGATGCGCGCCCTCGACGCCGGCGTCCGACCATTCCAGGCTTTGCTCCGGCGGGGCGGCGAACATCATGAACAGGCGCGCGGTGTCGGCGCCATACTGGTCGATCAGGGATTGCGGGTCGACGCCGTTGTTCTTCGACTTCGACATCTTCTCGGTGCCACCCTCAATCACCGGCTCGCCGTCGGCCTTCAGCACCCAGACGCCGTCGCGCTGCTCCACGTCGGCCGGGTTGATCCAGAGCTTCTTGCCCTCGCCCAGGTCGCGATAGAAGGTTTCGGCGATCACCATGCCTTGGGTCAACAGGTTGGCAAAGGGTTCGTTAAATGTTTTGGGCGCGCGTAGCGCATCGTTTGCCCCCTCGCCCGCAAGCGGGAGAGGGTTGGGGAGAGGGCTGCCAGGCGTACGTACATGCTCCGCCCCGAACAGGCCTTCATCCCGCATCAGCTTGTGGAAGAAGCGGGCGTAGAGCAGGTGCAGGATGGCATGTTCGATGCCGCCGATGTATTGGTCGACCGGCAGCCAGTAATTGGCGCGTCCGTCCAGCATGCCCTTGTCTAGGTCGGGACAGGCGTAGCGGGCGTAGTACCAGGACGACTCGACGAAAGTGTCCATGGTGTCGGTCTCGCGCTCGGCCGCGCCACCGCATTTCGGGCAGGTGGTCTGGTAGAACGACGGCATCTTCTTGATCGGCGAGCCGACGTCGATCTTGACGTCCTCGGGCAGCACCACCGGCAGGTCCTGTTCCGGCACCGGCACGTCGCCGCAGCTCGGGCAATGGATGATCGGGATCGGGCAGCCCCAGTAGCGCTGACGCGAAATGCCCCAGTCGCGCAGGCGCCAGGTGGTGCGCTTGTCGCCGAGAGCGAGGTTTTTCAGCACCAGGGCGATCTTGTCGATGGCGTCTTCTGAGCTGCGGCCGGAGAAGTCGCCGGAATCGAACAGGACGCCCTGCTCGACATAGGCCGCCTGCAGCGGCAGTTCCAGTTCAGCGCCGACCGGCTTGATCACCGGGCGGATCGGCAGGCCGTACTTCTGCGCGAAAGCGAAGTCGCGCTCGTCATGGGCCGGCACCGCCATCACGGCGCCCTCGCCGTAGCCCATCAGGACGTAGTTGGCGACGAACACCGGGACCGGTTCGTTGGTGAACGGGTGGTAGACCTTGAGGCCGGTGTCCATGCCCTTCTTTTCCATGGTCGCCATGTCGGCCTCGGCCACGCTGCCCTGCTTGCACTCGACAATGAATTCGGCCAGGGCCGGATTGCCCGCGGCGGCCTGCTGCGCCAGCGGGTGCTCGGCGGCGACGGCGACATAGGTCACTCCGAACAGGGTGTCGGCGCGGGTGGTGAACACCTTGAGCACCTCATCGCCGGCCTGGTGGCGCTGATTGAGCGGGAAATGGATCTCGACGCCGAAGCTCTTGCCGATCCAGTTGCGCTGCATGGTCTTGACCCGTTCCGGCCAGCCGGGCAGGTCGTCGAGTCCGGCCAGCAGTTCTTCCGC
>JBAZLW010000299.1:0-3596 GCA_041650095.1 Hydrogenophilaceae bacterium
CCGGCGAAAGATGGTTCTGCGCGATGGGCAGCCAGGCATCGATGGCCAGCGGCATGTTGCGTTCGATCAGCGCCTGCATGAGGCCGAGCGTCACGGCGGAACCGTTCATGTCTTCGTGCATGCCGGCCATGTACTTCGCCGGCTTGAGGTTGTGGCCGCCGGTGTCGAAGCAGATGCCCTTGCCGACCAGGGCCAGCGCTTTCCCCTTGCCTCTTGCCCCTTGCCTCTTGCCACTGTAGGTCAGCCTGACGATGGCCGCATCCTGATGGCCGCTACCGCGCGCCACGGCAAGGAAGGCGCCGGCCTTCAGCCTGGCCAGCTTGCCGGTGTCGTATTCCTCGATCTGCCAATCTTCTGCCTTGGCCAGGGCACGGATACGCTTGCGATAGCTGGCCGGGGCCAGCAGGTTGGGCGGCAGCCGGGTCAATTCGCGGCTCAGCAGGTTGCCTTCCGCCACGGCCCGTTCACGGCCGAAATCGAGCCCGGCGACGCCGTGCAGGACGATGCGTTTGAGCCCGGGCTCCGGCTTGTCGGATTTCCAGTGGGTCAGGACAGCGCCGTTCAGCCAGGCGACATAAACGGCGGCCCGCGCCGCCCGGTCGCGGAAGGCATCGTCGCCATAGACGGCGATCTCGATCTCTGCCGGCGTCTCATCGAGCAGGTGTTTCAGGGCCTTGCGCAATTTCTCGTGCCAGTCGAAGGCCGATTTTCCAGCGTCCAGGCCGAGCCAGACCGACAGGCAGCCGCCCGGCAACTCCACCGCAAGCGGCGACTTGGCGAGCGCGTCCGCCTTCTTGCCCCGGCGTTTCAACGCGGCCTCGACGAGCGCACTGTCCGGGGCCTCGAACCAGCCCTTCCCGGCCGGCATGACCATGAGCAGATGGCTGGTCTTTTTACCCCGTTCGGCAAGGGCGGACTGATTCATGGAAAGGCCTGCGAGCCCCATGGTTGTTCGAGTTGCAGCGTTCATTAGCAATCCGTTGTATTTGGCACGTTAATAATCACTATTGAATTGACTTAAGGCTAGGTCAGCCACGATAATTTGCGGTCTTGAGCTTAAATTGTTTCATAGAATTGTCGGATAGTAGCGGCAACCAGCGAACGGCCACCATTTTGCCGGATCGTCGTGCCGCCCCCAATCGGAGAGAATTTTTATGTCGAGTCACAACCCTGATGTCGATCCTCAGGAAACCCGCGAATGGCTGGATGCCCTGACCGCGGTCATTGAAGAAGAAGGCGCCGAGCGCGCCCATTTCCTGCTCGAAAAACTGATCGACAAGGCCCGTCGTTCCGGCGCCTATCTGCCCTACAACGCCACCACGGCCTATGTGAACACCATCCCGCTCAATCTCCAGGAAAAGCATCCCGGCGACATCCCGATGGAACGCCGGATCAAGAACCTGATCCGCTGGAACGCGGTGGCCTGCGTGATGCGCGCCAACGAAAAGGCGCCCGGCGTCGGCGGCCACATCGCCAGCTTCCAGTCTGCCGCCACCCTCTACGACGTCGGCTTCAACCACTTCTTCCATGCCCCTGAGCATCCGAGCGGCGGCGATCTGGTCTTCTTCCAGGGCCACTCCGCGCCCGGCATCTACGCGCGCGCCTTTATCGAAGGCCGCATCAGCGACGAACAGTTCGGCAACTTCCGTCAGGAATCCGGCGGCCACGGCATCCCCTCTTACCCGCACCCCTGGCTGATGCCGGAGTTCTGGCAGTTCCCCACGGTGTCGATGGGCCTCGGCCCCATCCAGGCAATCTACCAGGCCCGCTTCCTGCGCTACCTGCACGACCGCGGCATCGCCGACACCTCCGGCCGCCATGTCTGGGCCTTCCTCGGCGACGGCGAGACCGACGAGCCGGAGACCCTGGGCGCGATCACCCTGGCCTCGCGCGAGAAACTCGACAACCTGATCTTCGTGGTGAACTGCAACCTGCAGCGCCTGGACGGCCCGGTGCGCGGCAACGGCAAGATCATCCAGGAACTGGAAGCCGCCTTCCGCGGCGCCGGCTGGAACGTCCTCAAGGTGCTCTGGGGCTCCTACTGGGACCCGCTCCTGGCCATGGACTCCAAGGGCATGCTGCGCCAGCGCATGGAGGAATGCGTCGACGGCGAGTACCAGAACTTCAAGGCCAAGGGCGGCGCCTACACGCGCGAATTCTTCTTCGGCAAGTATCCCGAAACCAGGGAGATGGTCGCCGCCATGTCCGACCAGGACATCTGGCGCCTCAACCGCGGCGGCCACGACCCGCACAAGGTCTATGCCGCCTATGCCGCGGCGGTGAAGCACACCGGCCAGCCCACCGTGATCCTGGCCAAGACGGTCAAGGGCTACGGCATGGGCGCCTCTGGCGAGGCGCAGAACCCGACCCACCAGGCCAAGAAGATGGCCATGGACGACCTGCGCGCCTTCCGCGACCGCTTCGAGATCCCCATCTCCGACGAGGACCTGGCCAAGCTGCCGTTCTACCGGCCGGCCGAAGACAGCCCGGAGATGAAATACCTGCGCGAGCACCGGGAAAAACTAGGCGGCTTCATGCCCCATCGGCGGACCAAGGCCGAGGCCCTGACCGTGCCCCCGCTGTCCGCCTTCCAGGCCATGCTGGAGGCCACCGGCGAGCGCGAAATCTCCACCACCATGGCCTTCGTCCGCCTGCTCAACACCATGCTGCGCGACAAGGCCATCGGCAAGCGCATCGTCCCGATCATCCCCGACGAGGCCCGCACCTTCGGCATGGAAGGCCTGTTCCGCCAGATCGGCATCTACTCCTCGGTGGGCCAGCTCTACGAGCCGGTCGACTCCGACCAGGTGATGTACTACCGCGAGGACAAGGGCGGCCAGATCCTCGAGGAAGGCATCAACGAGGCCGGCGCCTTCTCGTCCTGGCTCGCCGCGGCGACCGCCTACAGCACCAGCAACGTGCAGATGATCCCGTTCTACATCTACTACTCGATGTTCGGCTTCCAGCGCATCGGCGACCTGGCCTGGGCCGCCGGCGACTCGCGTGCCCGCGGCTTCCTGCTCGGCGGCACCGCCGGCCGCACCACGCTGAACGGCGAGGGCCTGCAGCACGAGGACGGCCACAGCCACCTGCAGGCGGCGATGATCCCGAACTGCGTCTCCTACGACCCGACCTTCCATTACGAACTGGCGGTCATCATCCAGGACGGCTTGCGCCGGATGTACCAGGAGCAGGAGGACGTGTTCTATTACCTGACGGTGATGAACGAGAACTACAGCCACCCCGCCCTGCCCAAGG
Organism: Hydrogenophilaceae bacterium; assembly: GCA_041650095.1. Classification (GTDB taxonomy): domain Bacteria; phylum Pseudomonadota; class Gammaproteobacteria; order Burkholderiales; family Thiobacillaceae; genus Parasulfuritortus. The sequence continues at coordinate 3,259 of JBAZLW010000299.1, forward strand.
GCGTCGAGGCCGGCATCCTCAAGGGCCTGTACCGCCTCTCCGAGGGCGCCAAGGCCAAGGGCAAGACCAAGAAAGCGCGCGTCCAGCTCATGGGCTCGGGCACCATCCTGCGCGAGGTCATGGCCGCCGCCGAGCTGCTGGAGCAGGACTGGGGCGTCGCCGCCGACGTCTGGAGCGCCACCAGCTTCAACGAGCTGCGCCGCGAGGCCCAGGAGGTGCACCGCTGGAACCTGCTGCATCCGGACCAGCCCCAGAAGACCAGCTATGTCGAGCAGTGCCTGGATGGCAGCGAGGGCCCGGTCGTGGCCTCGACCGACTACATGCGTGCCTTCCCGGCC
>JBAZLW010000300.1:0-3589 GCA_041650095.1 Hydrogenophilaceae bacterium
CTCCTGGTTATGCTCGCCAGACTTCATGAAACGTGGGGTCCGGCCGAGTACTTCCTGCTCGCCGTAACCGGTAAGCCGGGAAAATGCGCTGTTGATCCATTGGATAGTACCTTGTGCGTTGGTGATGAAAATGCCATTGCTGGCTGAGGCAAGGGCGGCGCTGAGGAGGCGGATACGCTCATGTTCGACTGCCCATTCCAGAGCGATGCTGAGTCGCTCGGCGACGCTCCTGAAGCGCTCCATGACGCCTGTTGTTCGGAAGCTATCGCGGCTCTCGGCATACAGGACCAGGGCGCCATAGATGATACCGTGCAACTTCAGGGGCAGGCCAAGTATGGCCTTCAGGCCATGTTGTTCGGCTGTGATCCGCCAGGGCTGGAAACTGGCATCATCAACGTCGAACAACTGCGGTATGCCGCTGCGCACGGTGCTGCCGGCCGGGCCATTCCCTTGCGGGCTGTCGTCCCAGCGTATGCCGATCTGTTCCAGATGCTGGCGATAGCCCATGGCCGGGCCGGCTGCGGCCGCGATGGCCAGCATGCCATCGGCTTCCTTGCGGCCGATCCAGGCGAACCGGAAACCGAACAGTCGGATGATTTCGTCGCAGCTGAACTGTAAAAGGGTGTCGAGGTTGGTGCCGCGCAGGATTTGCTGGTCGATTTCTTCCAGCAGGGTGTCGATGGCGTTGAGCAGCTTTTGCTCGGAGATGTCCCGGGAATAGATGGCGACCCGTGCCACTTCACCCTTATCGTCGAGTATCGGGTAGATGTTGTGCTCGAAGTGGTGCCCCGAGCGGGTATCCGACCCATGGAGCGGTTGGCGGGTACGCGCGACCTCCGCCAGCATCACGCGTCGCTGGGCGGCGAGCGGGGCCGGGAAAAGGTCGTAGATGTTGTGTCCGATCATCGCCTGCGGTGTCGTATCTAGACGGTGGGCGCCGACCTCGTTGATCGCCCGCACGGTGCCATTCACATCCATGAGAATGGCGCTTTCGGTGGTGGCGTCGATGAGGGCGCGGGCGGCTTCCTGGCTCTCCCGCAGGGCCAGCTCGGTGGCTTTGCGGACCGAGATGTCGCGGGCCACGCTCATCACCACCGTCATGCCATCGAATTCCATCAGGTGGCTGCCGATTTCCACCGGAATGGCCCGGCCATCACGGCTGAGGTGTACCGATTCGAACACGACATGACCCTGTTCGGACAGCGTGCGCGTCACTTCAGGTATGTTCACTGCGCAATCCGGATGATCGATCTGCGCCGGACCCATCTTCAATAATTCTTCCCGGCTATAACCCAGGCGCTTGCAGGCAACATCGTTGACTTCGATGAAATTCCCCGAGGGGGGATGGATCAGAATGGCATCGTTGGCGGCATTGAACAGGGTGTGGAATTTGCGCTCCGCGGCCAGTCGTTGCTCTTCCGCGAGGTGACGCTGGGTGACATCCAGCAGGTAGAGGACCAGTCCCTCCACCTCACCCTGCGGGGCGATGATCGGGTAGAGGCTCAAATCCCAATAAGTGATGCCGCGACCGGGAGCGCCGGTATATTCGAATGGTTTGGCATAGGCCACATAGGGCTTGCCGGTTGCCACGACGTTCTGGAAGATCGCCTCGTTCTCGGCGTTTGGATATAGCGCGAAATGGTTCTTGCCGACGAAATACTGGGGAGGGTGGCGGTCCGCCGCGGCATAAGCCTCGTTTACCCGCAGAAAATTGAATTCGCGGTCGAGATAGGCGGTGAGGACATGGGGGGTGGCGAAGGTTTTTTCCAGCAGTTCGTTGGAACGTGCCAGCGCCTCGTTCTTGCGGTTGAGCACCGTGCCGATGGCCAGGAGCGCGGCGAAACTGATCAGGGTGGCGAGCATCGACAGCACCACCCCTTCCAGCCGCCAGGCGTACCAGCCTTGTTCGATGCCGAAATGGGTAAGCCAGCTGGTCAGCATGGGCACCAGGGCGGCAAAGGGAAGCAGGCGCCGCAACATCAACCCGCCCAGCTGGCGACTGCTTATGCTGGCCATGAAACCGTGACGGGGATGTAAGGAGAGCGCGCCGATGGCCAGTAGCAGCAAGGCGAAAATGGCGGGCGGGGAGGTGCCGAATTCGGGCGAGGCCATGTAAAGCTGGGGATTGCCGTGCATGTAGGCGTTGAACATCAATAACGCGCCGAGCAGTGCGAGCGTGGCGCAGGCCTGGGCCGCGTTCAGTCGCCACTTGCCGCCACCGCCGGACAGGAGCAGGGCGAGGTTGACCAGAACGAGGCCGAACGCCGCATGTGGAGTCGGGTGGGCGGAGAGTCCGGGTGACAGGTCAAGAAAGGGGGCAGCCAGCCAGGCATGGGGATCGAAAGGCAAACCCAGCCGGGGCTCCAGGAGGCTGAACAGGCCGATCAGCAGGCTTGTGCCGGCAAAGACCCGCGGCCACAGTCGCTTCTTGGCACGGACAAGAAACATGAGGGTTATGGCCGCCAGCAACAGGGCATAGGCGGTCGTCACCGCCAACGGCGTCTGTCCGGGCAGGAAACTGGCCAGCAAGGGAACTTGGAACAGCCAGCCAAGCACGGACATGCCGATTACTGCCAGGGCCGAGTAAGCAAGCCCCGTTATCCAGGTCTTGGCCTTGCCAGCCTGGACCGGGAGTATTCGGCTTACTGCGGCCCGAGGGATGCCATTCTCGGTTTGCGGCATGTCGGATGCATCCAATGCCGATATCGGTCCAGGCTTATTCATCTCTCGATCAGTCATGTTTGCTGAATAGACATCAATAATGTTTCCACTTGGTCGGACTGGTCTGTTGCCACTGATCGATCTGATCGAGGAAATTCGCCAGGCCAAACCGTAGTGGCCGGCGCCTCGCCCGGCCCTTAGCCGTTCACAGCACGGACCACCCGGTTGCGTCCGTCGGCCTTGGCGCGGTAGAGGGCCTGATCGGCCGCGGCGATGAGTGCTTCCATGCCGCGGTGCGGCGGTGCGTGGGCGATGCCGGCACTGAAGCTGGCATTGAAAGTCTGTCCGCCGTGGCTGTGGGCAACCTCCGCGAAGCGCGTGCGCAGCTCATCGAGCAGTGCCAGGGCCCGGGCCGGGTCGGTGTCGCGCAGGATCACGGCGAATTCCTCGCCGCCGTAGCGGCCGACGATGTCCGACTTGCGCAGCCGCTGGGTGAGTAGGCGCGCCAGGCTCTTGATAACGGCGTCGCCCACGGGATGGCCGAAGCGGTCGTTGACCGACTTGAAGTGATCGATGTCGAGCATCGCGAACACGGTCGTCGCATGGACCCGCTGGGCATGTTCCAGTTCACTTTCCAGGGCCAGCTTGAGGGCGATGTGGTTGTGCAGCCCGGTCAGGCTGTCGCGTCCCATCAGGTTGCTCAGGGTGCGGAAACGCTCGACCCGGATGGCCACGGCGTCGAGAAGATGGTCGTCGCTGATGGTCTTGTTCAGGAAATCGTCCCCACCCACCCGCAAGGCCGCCATCTGCTGCGCCAGGTCGGTCTCGGCGGACAGGTAGACGATGGGGATGTTGAGGTAGGCCGGGTTCTGCCGGATGACCTGCGCCGCTTCGATGCCGGTGCAGCCGGGCATGTACAGGTCCATCA
>JBAZLW010000301.1:0-3576 GCA_041650095.1 Hydrogenophilaceae bacterium
CTCGCGCACCGACAGATCCTGGCGGCCGATGCGGTGATGGCTGTTCATTTGCGCCCGCCGCAGGATGTCGGACCAGACCGCCTGCAGGTCCTCGGCGTTGACCTGGGGCAGGCGCCTGACCGCCAGGCGGTCGAGGTAGACGGTGACCATCTCGAAGTCCCGGCCCAGTTTCGGCAGCGCATCCAGATTGCGGCCGGCCAGCTTCATCTGCTCGTATTCCAGCAACCGGCGCACCAGTTCGGCGCGCGGGTCGTGCTCCTCGCCCTCCGCCAGCTTTTCCGGCCGGGGCAGCAGCATGCGCGACTTGATCTCGATCAGCATGGCGGCCATCACCAGGTATTCGGCCGCCAGTTCCAGGCGGTGGATCTGCATCGCCTCGATATAGACGATGTACTGGCGGGTCAGGTCCGCCATCGGAATGTCCAGGACATTGATGTTGTTGCGCCGGATCAGCCAGAGCAGCAGATCGAGCGGGCCCTCGAAGGCCTCCAGGATCACCTCCAGGGCATCGGGCGGGATGAACAGGTCCTGCGGCAGCTCGTTCCAGGGCTGGCCGAGCACGCGCGCGATGGCGGCCGGCTCGGATGCGGGCTCGCTGACTGGAATTTCGAGCTGATCAGGTTCGCTCATGTGCCGAACACGATCCGCGCCACGTCCTTGTAATGCTTGACGAAATTGACCTCGAGGCCGGCTTTGACGTAATCCGGCAGGCGCTCGTAATCGGGCTGGTTGGCGGCCGGCAGGATCAGCTCGTGGACACCGACCTGCTTGGCCGCGATAACCTTCTCGCGCACCCCGCCGATGGCCAGCACCTGGCCGGTCAGGGTCAACTCGCCGGTCATCGCCAACGGCCGGGATATCTTCTCGTTGCGCGCCAGCGACAGCAGCGCGGTGGCCATGGTGATGCCAGCGCTGGGGCCATCCTTGGGCGTGGCGCCCTCCGGGACGTGCAGGTGGACGAAGGCGCCGTCGAAGAAATTGGCATCGCCCTTGTACGCCTTCAGGTGGCTTGAGATGTAGCTGTAGGCAATCTCGGCCGACTCCTTCATCACCTCGCCCAGCTTGCCGGTCAGCTTGAAGCCGCGGTTCAGGGTATGCACCTTGGTCGCCTCGATGGTCAGGGTGACGCCGCCCAGGGCGGTCCAGGCCAGGCCGGTGACCACGCCGATGCCGGTCTGCGGCTTTTCCCGGACATAGGCCGGCTGGTCGAGCAGGTCTTCCAGGTCGGTGACGGTGACATGGACCTTCTCGGCCTCCTTGCGGACGATCTTCACTGCGGCCTTGCGGATCACCTTGCCCAGGTTCTGTTCCAGTTGGCGCACCCCGGCCTCGCGGGCGTAGCCGTCGATGATCCTGCGGATGGCGCCGTCGGTGATGTTGGCCTGGCCGCGGGTCAGGCCGGCCTTCTTGAGCTGTTTGGGCCACAGGTGGTGCTTGGCGATGGCCAGCTTTTCCTCGGTCAGGTAGCCGGACAGGCGGATCACCTCCATGCGGTCGAGCAGCGGGCTGGGGATGGTGTCGAGCTGGTTGGCGGTGCAGATGAACAGGGTCTTGGACAGGTCGAAGCGGACGTCCAGGTAGTGGTCGAGGAATTCCGCGTTCTGCTCCGGGTCGAGCACCTCCAGCAGGGCCGAGGCCGGGTCGCCCTGGTAAGAGGCGCCGATCTTGTCGACCTCGTCGAGCATGATGATGGGGTTTTCCGACTCGACTTCCTTGATCGCCTGGATGAACTTGCCCGGCATGGCGCCGATGTAGGTGCGCCGGTGGCCCTTGATCTCGGCCTCGTCGCGCATGCCGCCGACCGAGAAGCGGTAGAACTTGCGCCCGAGGGCGTTGGCGACCGAGCGGCCGATCGAGGTCTTGCCGACCCCGGGCGGGCCGACCAGGAGCAGGATGGAACCGGCCACCTCGCCCTTCATGGCGCCCACGGCGAGGAACTCGATGATGCGTTCCTTGACGTCGTCGAGACCGTCATGATCGTGGTCGAGTATCTTGCGCGCCCGTTCCAGGTTGAGCTTGTCCTTGGTGTGCTTGCCCCAGGGCAGGCTGGTCAGCCAGTCCAGGTAGTTGCGGGTGACGGTGTACTCCGGCGAACCATGCTCCAGGCCGGACAGCTTGCTCATCTCCTCGTCGATCTTCTTGCCGGCATGGCCCGGCAGCTTCAGCTTCTTGATCCGGTCCTGGTACAGTTCCAGGTCGGCGGTGCGGTCGTCCTTGGCGATGCCCAGTTCCTTCTGGATCGCCCGCAGCTGCTCGCGCAGGAAGAACTCGCGCTGCTGGGTGGTCATCTTCTCCTCGACCTTCTCCTGGATCTGGCTTTGCAGCTTGGCCACCTCCAGTTCCTTCTTGATCAGCACCAGCACCTTTTCCATCCGGCGGCGCAGGTTGGTCGCCTCCAGGACGTCCTGCAGCTTGTCCTTGGGCGCGGTGGTCAGGCTGGCCGCGAAGTCGGTCAACAGGGCCGGTTCGTTGGGCGAGAAGCGGTTGAGGAAGAACTTCAGTTCCTCGGAATAGAGCGGATTGAGCGGCAGCAGCTCTTTGATGGCATTGATGATCGCCAGGGCATAGGCCTTCACCTCCTCACTCTGGTTCTGCCGCCCGGCGCTGGGATACTCCACCCGGGCATAATAGGGCGGCTTGCCGGAGATCCATTCGACCACCTTGAACCGGGTGATGCCTTCGGCAATGAACTGGATCTTGCCATCCGCATGCATCGGGTGATGCATACGGACCAGGGTGCCCATCTGATAGAAGTCCTCCGGCTTGGCGTCGTCCGACTGCTCGCCGTGCACCAGGACCAGGCCAACCAGGTGATGCGCGGTCTCGCCGATCTGCTTCACCGACTCCATCCAGGGCCCCTGGTTCATCACCAGCGGCAGGGTCTGGGCCGGAAAAAACGGCTTGTCGGTCATCGGCAGGAGGTGCAGCGTCGCCGGCAGGGTCTGCGCCGGCAGTCCGGCCAGGGTTTCCGATTGCTCGGATTCCTCGTTGGGCTCGACGATTTCGCCTTCGATGGGGTGTTGTTCGGTCATGGCCTTCTTAACAGGTGTGCGTCATGGAGTTCTATGGCCGTAATAGCCGATTTCAAGCCTGTCGGCGGCGAATCTCGCCCAGCAATCCCTCTACGGCGTCCTCCACCATGTCGAGCACATGGTCGAAACCCTGGGCTCCGCCGTAGTAGGGGTCTGGCACTTCCCGCCCCGCGTAACGCGAACTGAACGACAGGAACAGGTGCAGCTTGTGTTCCTGGCCGCGTGGGCAGATGCGTTGCAGATTGGCCAGGTTGTCATGGTCCATGGCCAGGATCAGGTCGAATTCCTCGAAATCGCCCGGGCCGACCTGGCGTCCGACCAGGTCCGACAGGTCATAGCCGCGCCGCGCCGCCGCCTGGCTGGCCCGCAGGTCGGGCGATTTGCCGATGTGGTAGCTGTGGGTGCCGGCCGAATCGAGCCGGACGGCGTCTTCCAAGCCGGCCTCGCGCAGGCGCTGGCGGAACACGCCCTCGGCGGTGGGGGAACGGCAGATGTTTCCCATGCAAACCATGAGTATACTAACGATGTGCTTTGTAGGTTTATC
>JBAZLW010000302.1:0-3535 GCA_041650095.1 Hydrogenophilaceae bacterium
ATCAGCAGCAGCAGTGCGGCCAGCAGGTTGACGACTTGCAGGTGGTAGCTCAGGGTCACGTCAGATCTCCAGCAGGAAGTGCGTCAGCATGCCGAGCACCGCGAGCAGGAAGGCGGTGCCGAGGAACTCCGGGGCGCGAAACAGGCGCACCTTGGCCGAGACGGTCTCCAGCAGGGCCAGCCCGGCGCCGCCGAGCATCAACTTGACCAGTACGGCCAGCATGGCCAGCGGCAGGGCGCCAAGGTCGCCGCGCGGGGCGATGCCCCAGGGCACGAACAGGGCAATACCGAGGGCGGAATAGGTAAACAGCTTGAGCGCCACGGCCCATTCGATCAGGGCCAGGTGGCGAGCCGAGTATTCCAGGACCATGGCCTCGTGGATCATGGTCAGTTCGAGGTGGGTGGTCGGGTTGTCGATCGGGATGCGGGCGTTTTCCGCCGTCGACACCATCCAGAACGCCACCGCGGCGAAGGCCAGGCTGGGATAGATGACGAACTGCTTGTGCGCCAGGGTCTCGACGATGACCGGCAGTTCGGTCGATTGCGAGATCAGGCTGGCGGTGAAGAACACCATCAGCAGGGCCGGTTCGGCCAGGAAGGAGACCAGCATCTCGCGCCGCGCACCCAGGGTGCCGAAGGAGGTGCCGATGTCCATCGCCGCCAGGGCCAGGAACACCCGGGCCAGGGCGAAGATGCCGACCAGGGCGATGACGTCGGCGGCGGGCGAGAACGGCAGGTCGTTGACGATGGTCGGTACAATGCCGGCCGCCAGGGCCATGCAGGCGAAGATGATGTAGGGCGCGAAGCGGAACAGCAGGGAAGCGTCGTGGGCCAGCACCGCGTCCTTGTGGAACAGCTTCTTGATGGTGCGGTAGGGCTGCGTGATCGGTGGCGCCGAGCGGCCTTGCAGCCAGGCACGGCACTGGTTGACCCAGCCCATCAAGAGCGGCGCCAGCAGGATCGCCAGCAGGGTCTGTAGGATTTGCAGGAAGATGCCGGTCGTCATGGGATCACCGCGTAAACACGAGCAGGAAGATCAGGGTGGCGAAGCTGTAGATCAGGTACCACTGGATGCGGCCATGCTGGAGCCGGCCGGCCTGCGCCGACAGCCAGGCGGCGAGGTTGGCGATGGGCTGATAGACCAGCAGCCAGATCTTGTCGCGGCTGTCGCCACGGTAGTGCGGCTGGCGTTCGAACGGATCCGGCATCTCCCGCTCGACCCGCATGAACGACTCGAAAATCTGCCGGATCGGCTGGCCGAAGCCCTCGGCGCTGTCCTGCATGCGGGCGTCCTGTTCGGGGTAGCCGCAATCCCACGGATCGGCCCGGCGCACGCGGCCGTGGTAGACCCGCTTCACCCCGAAGAACACCAGCAGTGTGATGGCCACCACCACGGCCAGGAAGATCAGCGGCGCATAGCTGGCGCGCTCGGCCGAGACCGGCGCCAGGATCAACCAGTTGCCGTCGTTGACCAGGGTCTGGCTGGTGAGCAGGCGCACCACCGGCGCCAGCCAGGCGATCACCTGGGCTGGGAACAGGCCCAGCAGCACGCAGCCGAGGGCCAGCCAGATCATGCCCAGGCGCTCAGGCCAACTGGCCTCGTGGGAGTGCTTCAACTCCGCGTCGCGCGGCTGACCGAGGAAGACGACACCGAAGAACTTCACCATGACGTAGGCGGCCAGGGCGGCGGCCAGGGCGATGGCGGCGGCGGCCACCGGGATCACCATGTTCAGGTAGTTCTGGGTCAGGCCCGGGGTGAGCAGAAAGGCCTGCAACAGCAGCCATTCGGACACGAAGCCGTTGAGCGGCGGCAGGCCGGCGATGGCCAGCGCGCCGACCAGGACCAGCCAGGCGGTCCATGGCATGTAGCGGATCAGGCCGCCCAGGGCGCCCATGTGGCGATGTCCGGTGGCATGCAGCACCGAGCCGGTGCCGACGAACAGCAGGCCCTTGAAGAAGGCGTGGTTGAGCGCGTGGTAGAGCAGCGCGGTCAGGGTCAGCGCGGCCAGGGCGCCCTTGCCGTCGGTGTAGAAGATCAGGGTGAGGCCGAAGGCGGCCAGGATGATGCCGATGTTCTCGATCGACGACCAGGCCAGCAGGCGCTTCATGTCCGACTGCACGGCGGCGAAGATGACGCCGTAGAGGGCGGTGAGCAGGCCGAGCGACAGGGCCAGGGTGCCCCACCAGGCCAATTGCACGTTGAGCAGGTCGAAGGTCACCCGCAGCAGTCCGTAGATGGCGGTCTTCAGCATCACCCCCGACATCAGCGCCGACACCGGCGAGGGCGCCGCCGGGTGCGCCTCGGGCAGCCAGACGTGCATGGGCACCAGGCCAGCCTTGGCGCCGAAGCCGAACAGGGCGAGCAGGAAGGCCGCCGAGGCCCAGAACGGGGTCAACTCGGCATAGCGCATGTAGTCGAAGGTATAGGCGCCGTGGCCGCCCTGGAGCACGCCGAAGCAGAGCAGCAGCGACACCGCGCCGACGTGGGCGATCAGCAGGTAAAGAAAGCCGGCGCGGCGGATATCGGGGATCTTGTGGTCGGTGGTGACCAGGAAATAGGACGACAGCGCCATCACCTCCCAGGCCACCATGAAGGCATAGGCATCGTCGGCCAGCAGCACCAGGGCCATGCCGGCCAGGAACAGGTGGTACCACATCGCCAGCAGGGCCAGCGGACCGCCCGCCATGGTGCGGAAATAGCCCATGGCGTAGATCGACACGCCGAAGGCGGCGCCGCCGAGCAGGACCAGGAAGAAGCCGGACAGGGCATCCAGCCTGAGGTGGAAAGGCAGGTCGGGCAGGCCGATGGGCAGGATGAAGTGGCCTGCCGGCAGGGCCACGCCGAGCGCACCCACGATCGCCATGGCCAGGGCGCCGAGGGCGCCGAGCGGGAACACCAGGTCGGTGATCAGGTCCGGATCGCGTTGCGCGAGCAGACTGGCGCCGGCCAGCAGCAACCAATAGAGGACTATGCCCCAGGCCCATTGCAGGGGGATCAAATCAAGCATGGTTGGCTCATCGCTTTCGGTGTAGTTCGCTCAGGCATCGCCGCACGGCTCAGGCAACTGACGGATAATCCCTTATGCCTGTACAGGTTTCAAGGCACAGAACAGGTCATCCGCCGCCTTGTCGCCCAGGCGCTCGTAGATCGCCGCGATGGCCTGGTCCTCGGTGGCGAAGATATTCACCTGGCCGATCAGGTCGAACAGGCCGGTATTGCGCATCACGTCGAGCACCTGTTTCTTCAGGCCGGAGAAGACGATCTGGGTGCCGCCGTCGCGCAGCCGGGTGACCAGGTGATGCACCACCTCCTCGCCGGAGGCGTCGAGCTGGTTGATCGCATCGCCCACCACCAGCACGTATTCCGCCTTCGGCTTGGCCGCCACCGCCGCCAGGATGGTGTCCTCGAAGAAGGCCACGTTGGCGAAGTAGAGCGAACCGTCGAAACGGATGGCGATGATATGCGGGCTGGTCGGCAGGTCCGGGTTGACCTTGATGTCGCGCAGGGTGCCGTCGCCGAAGCGGCCGAGCTCGGC
>JBAZLW010000303.1:0-3531 GCA_041650095.1 Hydrogenophilaceae bacterium
CTCACCAGGGCGCCCTGAACCCGCCGATCTACTGGTCGTCCACCTACGCCTTCGATTCGGCCGAGCAAGGCGCGGCGCGTTTCGCCGGCGAGGAGCCGGGCATGATCTACAGCCGGGTCACCAACCCCACCGTGGCCAACCTGGAGGAGCGTCTGGCCAGCCTGGAGAACGGCGAGGTGGCGGTGGCCTTCGGTTCCGGCATGGGCGCCATCACCAGCCTGATGTGGACCACCCTGCGGCCGGGCGACGAACTCCTGGTCGACCTGACCCTGTACGGCTGCACCCACTCGCTGGTGCACCACCTGCTGCCGCAGTTCGGCATCGTCGTCAAGGCGGCCGATTTCACCGACCCGGCGAACCTGGGCGAGCACCTCAACGAGCGCACCAAGCTGGTGTTCTTCGAGACCCCGGCGAACCCGAACATGCGCCTGGTCGACATCGCCGCGGTCAGCGCGCTGGTGCATCGCCTGAGCCCGGCCCTGGTGGCGGTCGACAACACCTATTGCACGCCCTACCTGCAACGGCCGCTCGATCTCGGCGCCGACCTGGTGGTGCATTCGCTGACCAAGTACATCAACGGCCACGGCGACGTCATTGCCGGTGCGGCGGTGGGGCGCAGGGAGATCATCGACCCGATGCGCTGGGTCGGCATCAAGGAGATGACCGGCGCCTGCCTGTCGCCCATGGATGCATACCTGGTACTGCGCGGCCTGAAAACGCTGCCGATCAGGATGGACCGGCATTGCCAGAGCGCTGGCGCCATTGCCGAATTCCTGGAACAACACCCGGCGGTGGCGCGGGTCGACTACCCCGGCCTGGCATCGCATCCGCAGTTCGATCTGGCGCAACGCCAGATGGCCCAGCCGGGGGCGATGATCGCCTTCGAACTCAAGGGCGGCCTGGAGGCCGGGCGCCGCTTCATCAATGCGCTTGGCCTGGTCACCCGTGCAGTCAGCCTGGGCGACGCCGAGAGCCTGGCCCAGCATCCGGCCAGCATGACCCACTCGTCCTACGCCCCGGAGGAGCGTGAGCGCCATATGCTCAGCGATGGTCTGGTGCGGCTCTCGGTCGGCCTGGAGGATGTCGATGACCTGATCGCCGATGTCAGCCAGGCGCTGGTAGCGGCCGGCTGAACGCGCGCCGTCGGCCTGCCCGGGGGCTCCTGTATCATTTCCAGTGTTGATACCGGAGGATCAGATGCACGAACCAAGGCCGCAGGCGGACGACAGTGATGGCGTGATCAACGCGCCCTGGGAAAAGACCTTCAGCAAATTCCTTACGCCGTTCGAGGAGTTCGTCCATCGCCAGACCACCAGCGGCCTGTTGCTGATGGCCATGGCCGTGCTGGCGCTGGTGCTGGCCAACAGCGGCTGGGCCGAGGCCTATCGCCATATGGTGCATATGCCGGTCGGCCTCGCGGTCGGCAGCTGGGCGATCGAGAAGACCCTGCACCACTGGGTCAACGACGGCCTGATGGCGTTGTTCTTCTTCCTGGTCGGGCTGGAGTTGAAGCGCGAGATACTGGTCGGCGAGCTGGCCGCGCCCAGGCAGGCCGCCCTGCCCATCGTCGCCGCCCTGGGCGGCATGGCGGCGCCAGCCCTGATCTTCCTCGCCTTCAACCCGGGCGGCGAGGCGGCGCGCGGCTGGGGCATCCCCATGGCGACCGACATCGCCTTCGCCATCGGCGCCCTGGTCCTGCTTGCAGGCCGGGTGCCCAAGGCCCTGATCACCTTCCTGGTCGCCTTGGCCATCGTAGACGACCTCGGCGCGGTGGTGGTCATTGCCCTGTTCTACACCGACCAGTTGGTGCTGGAGGCGCTCTTGCTCGGCGCCGCGATCCTGGCCATGCTGGTGGTGCTCAACCTGGCCGGCATCCGCCAGCCGCTGCCCTACTTCCTGCTCGGCGGCCTGCTCTGGCTGGCCCTGCTGAAGTCCGGTGTGCATGCCACCCTGGCCGGGGTGCTGACCGCATTCACCATCCCGGCTCGGCCCAAGTACGATCCGGGCCGCTTCAGCATGCAGGTGAAGGAGTTGATGAAGCGCTTCGACGCCAGCCACCGGCCGGGCGAGAGCATCCTGACCAACGACGACCTGCGCGCCACGGTGCAGACCCTGGAAAACGGCATCCACAAGGTGGAGGCGCCCTTGCAGCGACTGGAGCACGCCATGCACATGCCGGTGGCCTTCCTGATCATCCCGGTGTTCGCGCTCATCAACGCCGGTATCCCGATCGACTTCGCCGGCCTGGCTGCCACCCTGGCCCATCCGGTTACCCTGGGCGTCGGCCTCGGCTTGGTCGTCGGCAAATTCGTCGGTATCGCCGGCGCCAGCTGGCTGGCCCTCCGCCTGGGCATCGGCCAGTTGCCGGCCGGCACCCGTTTCAGCCAGATCGCCGGGGTCGCCTTGCTGGGTGGGATCGGCTTCACCATGGCGATCTTCATCGCCGACCTCGGCTTCGTGGCCGAACCGGAGTTCCTGTTGATGGCCAAGACCGGGGTTCTCTTCGGCTCATTGCTCGCCGGTGTTGGCGGCTACACCTGGTTGCGGCTGGTGAGCGGACGCTGACGGTGGCAGGATAGCCGGGGCCTATTGAGTTGATTGGAATAATCAAATTGGATGTGCGGGAGGGGGTGGACTAGGCTTAATGCACCCCGACCGAGAGGCCGGTATTCCCGTTAATCCAATTTTCAGGAGACAGACATGCAACTCAAAGGCTCTAAAACCGAGCAGCACCTGAAGGACGCCTTCGCCGGCGAGTCCCAGGCCAACCGCCGTTACCTGTATTTCGCCGCCAAGGCCGACGTCGAAGGCTACAACGACGTGGCGGCGCTGTTCCGCTCCACCGCCGAGGGCGAGACCGGCCATGCCCACGGCCACCTGGAATACCTGGAGCAGTGCGGCGATCCGGCCACCGGCCTGCCCTTCGGCCCCACCGCCGACAACCTGAAGGCCGCCGTCGCCGGCGAGACCCACGAGTACACCGACATGTACCCCGGCATGGCCAAGGATGCCCGCGCGGAAGGCTTCGACGAGGTCGCCGACTGGTTCGAGACCCTGGCCAAGGCCGAGCGCTCGCACGCCAACCGCTATCAGAAGGCGTTGAACGAACTGGACGCCTGATCGAAGGTGCAAGTTTCAAGATACAAGGCATCCCCCGGATGTCCTTGTGTCTTGCGAGTTTTACCTTGAATTCAACCCTGGGAGTGAAAGATGGCTGTGCCCGTCAAAGAGGGTAATCTGCAAGCACCCACGCGCCATGCGCTGGATTGGCTGAATCCAGATTTCTACAGCGAGGCATCCCTGTTCAGGGAGATGGAACGGGTGTTCGACATCTGCCACGGTTGTCGCCGTTGCGTCAGCCTGTGCCAGTCCTTCCCGACCCTGTTCGATCTGGTCGACGACTCTGAGTCCATGGAAGTGGACGGCGTCGCCAAGACCGCCTACTGGCAGGTGGTCGACCACTGCTACCTGTGCGACCTCTGCTACATGACCAAGTGTCCCTATGTGCCGCCGCACGAGTGGAACCTGGAC
>JBAZLW010000304.1:0-3511 GCA_041650095.1 Hydrogenophilaceae bacterium
CGGTCGCCTCGAAGACCGCCAGCATGAGGCCCAGGAACAGCAGTACCGCGAGCAGGCGCAGATAGGGGCTGTTCATGCCGGCGCCATGCCCTGGCTTGCCGCACCGGGCCCATCGCACTTGCCTGCCGTGATCGTGTCGGCGTTCATCTCGTTACTCCTGGCCAGCCATGTCGTCGACCGGGAATGGTGCTGGCCGCCCTCTTCCCGTCGAGACGACACCGAAGACGGTATGGCACCGCCCACAGGTTGGTCGGCGCACGCGCCCGATCCTGACAAGGATTTTGCTATTGCCAGGGGCGGCCGCCCCGCTCAGGCGAGGAGCGGATAGGCGGCATGGCCGCCCTGCAGGAGGACGGCGAACGGCCGGCCTTGCGTCTGCCAGTAATGCGCCGTCTCGGCCAGGATGTCGAGCAGCACGCGCCAGTCCTCCGGCGCAGCCATTTCCGGCGTGCCGGCCTGGTCGATCAGCAGCGCGATGCCGCCATCGTGCCAGGACAGGTCGGCCAGGCAGTCCGCCAGGGCATCCCAGTTGAAGCCGAACCAGTCGGGGAAGTCGAGCGCCCGGGCCAGGGCAGCGAGCATGGCCGCCTTGCCGGTCAACTGCCGACCCGGAACCGGGATGGCCGCGGTCACCGCCCTGCCCTCCGGCAGGCGGTAAAGGCCGTTGTGTTCGGCCTGGCCGACGATTTCGGCCACAGTGGGGGACCGGTTCATTCCTGGATGCGCCAGAAGGTCCGGTAATGGTCCGGGGTGTAGTAGTACTCGCCCGGCCGCCCCGAGATGATTCGGCGGGCGCCGCGCGTCCGCTCGCCCGGGGTGGCTACGGTGTATTCGTGATAGTAGTTGCGCGACCGCACCGGCAGCCGGTTTTCCCGGTTCTGGAACTCGATGCCGTCGCGTGGATAGGGGAACGGCCCGCCCCGCTTGATCCGGTCCAGGGTCTGCCGCGCCTCGGGTGGCAGGCCGGCGATATGGGCGACCTGGAGGTCGTAGCCCCTGGGCTGGGACCAGAACCCCTGCGCCCCGCCCCAGGCCAGTAAGCCCAGCAGGGCGAACAGGGCCAGGCGGACCAGGGGGCGGCGCAACATCAGTCGTTGGCGTGGGCGGCGATCACCGCCTTGACCGTCTCGGTGTTGACGTCGAGCACCTCGTAGCGTTGCGGCAGGCTCTCCAGGTCCTCCAGGCCGGCCGGGCGTTCCGGCTTGTGGCCCAGGGCCTCGACGATGGCATCCTCGAACTTGGCCGGCAGCGCCGTTTCCAGGCAGACCATGGGGATGCCTGCGTCGCGGTGTTCCATGCCCACTTTCAGGCCATCGGCGGTGTGCGGGTCGATGACGGTGCCGAAGCGCTCCACAGCCATGCGGATGGTGGCCATGCGATCGGCATGGCTGCTCTTGCCGGAGACCATGCCGTACGCGGCGACCCGGTCGAACAGGCCATGCTGCTTGAGGTCGAAGGCGCCGCCCTGATCGACGGTGCGCCACAGTTCGCGCACCTTGGCGCTGTCGCCGCCGGTGACGTCGTAGATGAAGCGCTCGAAGTTGGAGGCCTTGGAGATGTCCATCGACGGGCTGGAGGTGTGCGCGGTCTCGGCGGCGGTGCGCGGACGGTAGACGCCGGTGCGGAAGAATTCGTCGAGGACGTCGTTCTCGTTGGTGGCGACCACCAGTTTATCAATGGGCAGGCCCATCTGGCGGGCGATATGACCGGCGCAGACATCGCCGAAATTGCCCGAGGGCACCGAGAACGACACCTTCTGGTCGTTTGATTCGGTGACCGCGAACCAGGCCTTGAAGTAGTAGATCGACTGGGCGGCGACGCGCGCCCAGTTGATCGAGTTGACCGCGCCGATGCGGTAGCGGGTCTTGAATTCGAGGTCGTTGGAGACCGCCTTGACGATGTCCTGGCAGTCGTCGAAGACGCCGCGTGCCACCAGGTTGTGGATGTTGGCGTCCTGCAGGCTGTACATCTGGGCCTGCTGGAAGCGGGTCATGCCTTCCAGCGGCGACAGCATGAACACCCGCACGTTCTTCTTGCCGCGCATGGCGTATTCGGCCGCCGAGCCGGTATCGCCCGAGGTGGCGCCGAGTATGTTGATATCCTGGCCGGCCTTTTCGAGGGCGTACTCGAACAGGTTGCCGAGCAGCTGCATGGCCATGTCCTTGAAGGCCAGGGTCGGGCCGTTGGACAGTTCCAGGAGGTAAAGACCGTCCTCCAGCCTGCGCACCGGAGTGATCTCGGCGAATGCGGAATCGGCACGGCCATGGCAGTAGGTCGCGGCAGTGTAGGTGCGGTCGACCAGTTCCTTGAGATCGGCGGTCGGGATGTCGTCGGCCAGCCGGGTCAGCACGGTCAGGGCCAGTTCGCGGTAGTTCATGCCGCGCATCACCGCCAGATCGTCGGGGCTCAAGCTGGGATAGACCTCGGGCATGTAGAGACCGCCGTCCGGGGCCAGGCCGCCGAGCAGGATTTGCGAGAAGGTTTGCGCGGGGGCGTTGCCCCGGGTGCTGATGTAGTTCATGGTGTTTCCTTGTTTCCGCCCCCTCTCCCCTCGCCCTTGAGGGGAGAGGGGCCGGTGGAGAGGGTGCCGATTAACTCAGCCGTTCAGTTCTTCCATCCGGATCCGGGTCACCTTGCCGCTGATGCTGGCCAGGGCCTCGATCCGGGTGATGGCGGCGTTGACGTCCTTTTCCCTGGCGACATGGCTCAGGATCACCACGTCGGTCTGGGACTCGCCCTCGGCCGGCTCCTTCTGCATCATGGCGTCGATGGAGATCGACAGGTCGGCCAGGATGCGGGTGATGTCGGCCAGCACGCCGGGCTTGTCGGCGGCAGACAGGCGCAGGTAGTAGGCGGTCTCCACCTCATCCATCGACAGGATCGGCAGGTCGGACAACTGGTCCGGCTGGAAGGCCAGGTGCGGCACCCGGTTGAGCGGGTCGGCGGTGTGCAGGCGGGTGACGTCGACCAGGTCGGCGATCACCGCCGAGGCGGTCGGCTCGGCGCCGGCGCCCTTGCCGTAGTAGAGCGTGGCGCCTACCGCGTCGCCCCAGACCAGGACGGCGTTCATGGCGCCCTCGACGTTGGCGATCAGGCGCTTGCTCGGGATCAGGGTCGGGTGCACGCGCAGTTCCACCCCGGCCTCCTTGCGCTTGGCGATGCCGAGCAGCTTGATCCGGTAGCCCAGTTCCTCGGCGTACTTGATGTCGGTGGCGTCGAGCTTGGAGATGCCCTCGATATAGGCCTTGTCGAACTGCATCGGAATGCCGAAGGCGATGGCCGACATGATGGTGGCCTTGTGGGCGGCATCGACGCCCTCGATGTCGAAGGTCGGGTCGGCCTCGGCGTAGCCCAGGCGCTGGGCCTCGGCCAGGACGTCGGCGAAGGCCAGGCCCTTGTCGCGCATCTCGGACAGGATGAAGTTGGTGGTGCCGTTGATGATCCCGGCCAGCCACTGGATGCGGTTGGCCGAGAGGCCCTCGCGCAGGGCCTTGATGATCGGGATACCGCC
>JBAZLW010000305.1:0-3508 GCA_041650095.1 Hydrogenophilaceae bacterium
GCTGGGCGAGCACGGCGTCGACGATTTCCTGTTTCTGACCCGGCGCGGCTTCTGCGAACACTATGCCGGCGCCTTCACCGTCCTGATGCGGGCGGCCGGGGTGCCGGCCCGGGTGGTCACCGGCTACCAGGGCGGCGAGCGCAACCCGGTCGGCGGCTACTGGATCGTCCGTCAACGCGATGCCCACGCCTGGGCCGAGGTCTGGCTGGCGGGCGCCGGCTGGGTCCGGGTCGACCCCACCGCCGCGGTGGCGCCCGAGCGGGTGGAGAAGGGCCTGGCCGAGGCACTGCCTATGGCGGAACGACCGTTGCTGAACCTGTCGGCGCACTGGCTGCGGCCGTGGCGGCAGGGCTGGGACTTTCTCAACAACGGCTGGAACCAGTGGGTGCTGGGCTACGATTTCCAGCGCCAGCAACGCCTGCTCGCCAGGCTGTCGCCGTCCCTGGCCAGCCTGAAAGGCATGCTCTGGGCCATGCTGGCCGGGGCGGGATTGATCCTGGCCGGGCTCGCCCTGGTCCTGCTCCGGGATGTCGCCGGCAGGCCGAGAACCGAGGCCGAACGGCTTTACGCACGCTTTCTGGGCCGTCTGGAAAGGACCGGGCTGGACAAGGGATCCGCCGAAGGGCCGGTCGATTTCGCCGCGCGGGCCGGCCGCGACCGGCCCGACCTGGCCAGGCAGATCCACACCATCACCCGGCTGTACATCGCCCTGCGCTATGGCAGTGGCGCCGGAAGCGAAATCGGCAAATTGCGGCGCGCGCTGTATATTTTCAGGCCAGGCCGCTGGCTGGACTCAAAAAGACGAAGTATTTGAAACAGGCCATGCGGCAACGACGTCATTCCCATGGCAAACTATCCACATCGCCCAAGGGAGGCCAGAGATGAACAAGACCAGCCAGATCCTGCCGCTGGAAAGTCTGCAGCCGGGCATGCTGCTGGCCGAAGCGGTCCACGACCGCCACGGCAACGTGATGCTGACCGCCGGTACCGCGCTGACCGAGTCCCATCTTGCCTCACTGCAACAGCGCGGGATCGCCTCCGTCATGGTGGTCCCGGAGCGGGTGCCGCCCTCCGACGAAGACGTCGCGGCCATGCGCAAGTCGATCGAGGATAGGTTGCGGCACATCTTCCGCAAGACCCTGGACTGTCCGGCCAACCGTAGGCTGTTCGAGGTGCTGCTCGCCTACCGCACGGAGAACATGAAGTGAACACGATCACGCTGGACTCCGTCATGGACAACATCCACCGGTTGCCGTCCCTGCCCGCCGTGGTCAACGAGTTGATCCTGGCACTCAGCGACGATGCGCTCAGCGTTGACGAACTGGCCCACGGCATCGAGAAGGACCAGGCCTTGTCGGCACGCGCCCTCAGGGTGGCCAACTCGCCCTTCTACGGCATGCAGAAGTCGATTTCGTCGATCCACGATGCCATCGTGGTGCTGGGCTTCCGCGCCGTCGGCAGCCTGGTCACCACGGCCGCCCTGACCGATTTTTTCAAGACGCCGGCGCTGGCCTGGTTCGACCAGTCGACCTTCTGGCGCCACAGCCTGGGCACCGCGGTGTGTGGCCGCAAACTGGCCAACCAGGCCAGGCTGGACCCGGAGATCGGCTTCACCGCCGGCTTGCTGCACGACATCGGCCGGCTGTTGCTGGTGGTCTGTTGCACCAAGCAGTACGAAGCCGCCGTGATCTGGCGCGAGGAGCACGATTCCTTCCTGCTGACGGCGGAACAGGAGGTGCTCGGCGTCACCCATGCCGAGGCCGGCGCGGCCCTTGCCCAGCACTGGAATTTCGCGCCCTCGATCCAGGTCGCCGTGGCCACCCACCACCAGCCGGTCGCGGGCACCACCGCCAGCTACGCCGACCTCACCCACCTGTGCGAGGGCATGGCGCACGGCCTCGATCTCGCTCGCGACCGCTATGCCATGACCTGCGAGCTGGACCCAAGCGTCCTCGCCCGGCTCGGTATCGACTGGACGCAACTGGCCGCCAGCCTGCCCGGAATCGAACGGGAGTTCGACAGCTACGAATGCCTGCTGACTTCCGGCCACTAAGGCCGGCATGAAAGTCGAACAGCTTCATCGCCTTGCCGGCTCCGGCTGGGACCATGCCCCGGCCATGAAGGATGCTCGACTGGTGCTGATCTTCGGCGGCAGCGGACAATTGTCGCCGGCCCGGGTCGAGGAAATCCGCTCGTTCTATCCGGCTGCGCTGCTGCTCGGCTGCTCGACCGCGGGCGAGATCATGGCGACCCGCGTGTATGACGACAGCCTGACCGTCACCGCGGTGGCCTTCGAGAAAACCCGGCTCAGACTGGCCCAGTACACCATTGCCTCGGCGGATGACAGCCGTTGGGCGGGGGAGATGCTGGCCAACGACCTGCTCGGCTCCGACCTCAAGCATGTCTTCCTGCTCTCGGACGGGCTCAAGGTCAACGGCACCGAACTGGCCAAAGGCCTGAAGTCGATCTTGCCGGCAGGCATCGAGGTCACCGGCGGCCTGTCCGGCGACGGCACCCGCTTCCAGCACACCCTGGTGATCGCCGACGGCCCGCCCGAGACAGGCCGGATCGCCGCGCTCGGACTCTACGGCGACGCCCTCAAGGTCGGCTTCGGCTCGCTCGGCGGCTGGGACCCGTTCGGTCCGGAGCGCCTGATCACCAAGGCCAGGGGCAACGTGCTCTATGAACTGGACGGCCAATCCGCCCTGGTCCTGTACAAGAAATACCTGGGCAGCCACGCCGCCGGATTGCCGGCGACCGGCCTGCTATTCCCGCTGGCGCTCTCCGCGGCGCCGAACGAAAACACCGGCCTGGTCCGCACCATCCTGGCGGTGGACGAAAAACGCCAGTCGATGACCTTCGCCGGCGACATTCCCGAAGGCATGTACGCTCGCCTGATGAAGGCCAATTTCGACCGTCTGGTCGACGGTGCCGCGGCGGCGGCGGCCATCTCGAAGGCCCGCCTGGCCGGCAGCCTCCCAGAGCTGGCCATCCTGATCAGCTGCGTGGGCCGCAAACTGGTTCTGAAACAGCGCATCGAGGAGGAGGTCGAGGCGGCGCGCGACATCCTGGGCCCGCAGGCCGCCCTGACCGGGTTCTATTCCTACGGCGAGATTTCGCCCCATGTGCCGACGGACCGCTGCGAGCTGCACAACCAGACCATGACCATCACCACCTTCAGTGAAGGCTGAAGGGGGCCCGGCAAGCTGCGCAGGATTGCGGCAACGATTTCACCGGTCCATCATTCCACTACAAGCACATCGGGATATAGGCAATGGAACGCTACACGATCTCCCTCGAGGAGTCCCTGGCGCAGGAGTTCGACGACCTGATCCGGCGCCGGGGCTATGCCAACCGGTCCGAGGCGGTGCGCGACATGCTGCGCCGGGAACTGGAGAACGACCGCCTGGCCCGCGACGAGGCCCCCCACTGCGTCGCGGCCCTGTCCTATGTCTACGACCACCACGAGCGCCAGCTGTCCGAGCGCCTGACCGACATGCAGCACCAC
>JBAZLW010000306.1:0-3486 GCA_041650095.1 Hydrogenophilaceae bacterium
CCGGCGCTGCCGCCGTCGAGGCGGATGACGCCATTCTGCTCATTGAGGCTCTGGGCGCGGACCAGGCCGCTGACGTTGAGGACGGTGTCCATCAGGGCATCGGCGGACTTGGCGGTGATGTAGACCCGGCCGCCGTCGGCGATGATGGCACCACTGTGGCTGATGCTGGCACCCGCGGCGGCGGCATCGACGGAGACATTCAGGAGACCGTCGCCGGAGAGGTCCAGGCTGACCCGGTCGCCGGCAGCCAGTGCGACGGTGCCGCCGGTGCCGGAGATGCTGCCGCTGTTGTCCACGGTCGGGGCGACCAGGGCGACGTACTTGCCGCTCAGGCTGCCCTGGTTGACCACGCTGCCGGCGCTGCCGCCGTTCTGGAAGGTGTAGCGGCCGGCCGCGAAATCACCGTCGCTGATGCCCAGGGTGGAGACCACTATGCCGCCCACGTCGACCTGGGCGCCGGGGGCGAAGAACACGCCGTTCGAGTTGACCAGGAAGATCTGGCCGTTGGCGGAAAGCATGCCGAATATCTCGGAGGCGTCGCCGCCGGTGACTCGTTCGAGGATCACCGAGGACGTGCTCGGCTGGACATAAGTCACCGATTCGCCGTACCCGATGCTGTAACCATCCCGGTTGACGATGGCCTTGTCGGTGGTCTGGGTGACCGTCATGCTGGTATCGGTACGGGTCTCGCCGACATTGCCGGAGACCACCGTTCCTGCGGTCGGCAGGGCCAGCGCCGGAGCGGAGGCTGCCGTCAGCAGCATGGCCAGCAGACGGCTGACCCGAGCGCGCGGCCGCCAGGTCAGGGTGATGGATAGTTTGCGGCTGAGCTTGATGATCATCCGGCGGATGCCGGTCTGCTTGCGGCTTTTTGTGCTGGCGGCGCTGGTGTTCATGGTGTTCCTCTCCTACCTGCTGTCTTTTACGGGGTCCGAGCCACTACGTCCTTATTCTGGAGTGGCTCAGAACCACTTGATGGCCTGGGCCCAGATGCGAGCGCGCTTGTCGTCATCCGACGAATTCTCACCGGCACGGAAGGCCAAATCCATGCGCAGCAGGAAGTCGCCCTGCTTGCCCAGGTTCACGCCGATGCCGTAACCAAACAGCGTGCGGGTGTTGTCATCGTCCGACGGCAGGGGGTCGTGGTGAATCCTGGAGTAGCCGAAGTCGGTAAAGGCGCTGACCTGCAGGGTGCCGCCGAGCGGTTTGAGCGAGGGGAGCACCCGGCGCAGTTCCAAAGTGGCCATGAAGGCATCATCACCAGCCGCCTCGCCCACCGGATGACTGCGCACGCCGCGCGGACCGCCCAGGGACATCTGCTCGACGGAGGCCAGGTTCTTGTTGGCCAACTGGCCGGAAACGCTCATCAGTACGGCAGTATTGTCGGCGACATGCTGCAGGCGCTGGTAGGACGCGTTCAGCTTGGCAAAGCGGCCCTCGGTATCATAGACGTCAAGGGTATCCGCCGTGGTGATATCGACATTCCCGGTGGTCACGGCGATGTTGTAGGTATTCAGCGCGCCGCCGGCCAGATCATCGCGGTAGTCGCCGGTCAGGCCCAGCCAGAGGTTGTTGAGGGTGCGCTTGTCTTCGGAATCACCATCGATCTGGCGGTCTGAAAGCCGCTTGTTATCGTAGGCCAAGATGCCAAACAGGTTGTTGTTGCGGCTGCGCTTGAACGGGTGCATGACCAGCAGCGAGGCCACCTTGGCGTCGCCGTCGGCATTGAGGTCGGCGAACGACCCGCCCAGTTCGTAGGTCAGGTTGGAGTAGCTGGCCGTGACCTTGGTGCCCTGGGAACCCACGGGCAGGGAATAGCTGAGCCGGCCCAGGGTGGTACCTTTATCCTCGCCGTAAAGACCGCGGATCGAGAGCAGGTCACCGTAGCCGGTGAGGTTGCGGGCATCCACGGTGCCGGTCAGGCGCAGCCTGCCCGTGTTCCGGTTGCCCCAGTTGTCCAGTTGGACATCGCCGGCGAAGCGCTTGCCTTCGTCGCCCACTTGCACGTCCATGTCCGCCTGGCCGGTCTCGGCGCCGGGCTTGATGGTGCTGCGGATGGTGACGCCGGGCAAGTCGTTCAGCAGCAGGAGCGGCTTCTCGATGCCGGTCTCGGTGATCAGCGTGCCGGACGGCAGCATGGCATCCATGTATTTGCGCGCCACGCTCTCCTTGAGGCGGGCGTTGTCGGCCATCTTGATGTTGGTCTTGCCGATACTGCCCTCGACGATCTGGATTTCAACCATGCCGTCCTTGATTTCCTGGGGCGGCAGGATGGCCTGGGCGAGGAAGTATTCATGCTGCCGGTAATGCGACTTGATGACCTCGGCGGCCTCGTTGAGGCCGTCCAGGCCCTGTTCCTTGCCCTGGTATTCAGCCAGCAAGGCCTGCAGTTGCGCTTCGCTGTAGACCGTGTTGCCCTTGAAGCGGAAACCGGCAACCTTGACCATCGCGCCTGGGGCCATTGGCGCGGCGGCTTTGGCCGGCTCGGCCGGCTTGTCGAGGATCTGATCGGCGGGCTTGGGCGCCTGAGGGGCCTCCTTCACGCTTTCCAGTACCGAACCGGCCGTGGGCGGATCGACGGCCAGCGCCTGGGTCACGGTGGCAAACACACCAAGGGTGGACAAACCCATGGCGATGCAGAGCTGTTTCTTTTGCATGAATCTTCCCCAAGACACTCTAATTTGCGATCATTTTGCCGGCCAATCATAAGAGCATTATTGCTCATGGCCTAATAATCTACGGTCAAAAATAGCCTAACGCCCATCAGTTAGCAATCGCAGGCAGGATAAATCTTCCTGACACTTATTCATGTGATGCGTAATTGGCCCGAGCAGTCGCGCGCAGGCATTGGCTGGCGGGGGCGGGCGGCGCTTGGTGAGTTGGCGCGAGTGCAGGGGGAATGCGTCCGTCCCACCCAATGGCGATCAGGCCATCCCACGCAGGGCTCGGGACCGCCTGCGGCGTCCAGCCGAGCGGTGCTCGGCTAATCGAACCCGAGAGGGCTCACACCCTCCGCACTGTCCAATCCGACGGGGAACTCGTCGAGCCCCCCGTCGGATTGGAGCGGGTGAAGGGAATCGAACCCTCGTATGCAGGAGGGTAAGGAGATGGCCTCGCGGCCACCCCCTCCCCTAAGAACCGTACGTGCGAGTTTCCCCGCATACGGCTCAAGCAACCCCTGAGCGCCTCATTTGAACATCGAGACGCCAGCAGTGCCGTACTTCTCCAAAACATGGTGCTGCATGTGACAGTTCGGATGTAGCAAAACCAAGTTGGTCAGCTTGTCCGAGCCCCGTTCCGACCGCTTGACGATGTGGTGTAGATGCCACCCCGTCTCGCGGGTGATTTTCTGGTCGCAGATCGGGCAGAGTCCTTCCTGCCACCACCACAGCCAGCGGAGCTTGCGGCGACCCTCAAGCGTTATCTCCATCTTCTGTCCAAGCCGTCTGGAGAAATACTCGTCATACCTCGGGTCGTAGGGATTCG
>JBAZLW010000307.1:0-3480 GCA_041650095.1 Hydrogenophilaceae bacterium
CGCGGTCGCTCTCGCGTCGGATCAGGCGGCCGGCGCCCTGCTTCAGGCTGATCACGGCATGCGGCAGCTGGTAGTCGAAGAACGGGTTGCGGCCGGCCTGCTTCATCGCCTCGATGCGCGCCGCCAGGACCGGGTCGTCGGGCGGCTGGAACGGCAGCCGGTCGATCACCACCAGCGACAGGGCCTGGCCGGCGACGTCGACCCCTTCCCAGAAGCTCTGGCTGCCCAGCAGCACGGCGTTGCCCAGTTCGCGGAAACGGTTGAGCAGCTCGCTGCGGCTCTGGCTGCCCTGCAACAGCAACGGATAGCTGACCCCCTCTGCCGCCATGTGGCCCTCGATCAGGCCATGGGCCTCGTTCATCGCCCGGAGCGAGGTGAACAGCAGGAAGGCCTTGCCGCCGCTGGCCTTGACCACCGGCCAGGCCGCCTCCGCCACCGCCCGGGTATAGCCGGGCGAATTGGGATCGGGCATCCCCTCGGGGACATAGAGCAGGGCCTGGTTTTTATAGTCGAACGGGCTTTCCCAATAGCCGGTGGCCGCCCCGGGCAGGCCGATCTGACCGAGGAAATGGCCGAAATCGCCGCGCACCGACAGGGTCGCCGAGGTGAAGATCCAGGCCCGCTGGTCGTTTTCTATCTGGCGCGCGAACAGCTCGCCGACGTCGAGCGGCGTGATGTGCAGCAGCACCGAATGGGTCACGATCTCCAGCCAGCGGATCTGGCCGCGCTCTTCACTCTTCATCCAGTCGGCCAGGGTGGCCTGGAGTTCGCGGCAGCGTTCCTGGCAATTCTTCAGGCCCTGCGAGCGCTCGGCCTGGCTGTCGAGCAGGACGGCCAGGTCCGCCAGGCCTTTGGCCAACTCGGCCAGGGCCGCGCCGAACTCCGACCGTGCCAGGGCCTGCGCGGCCGGCAGGCGGCCGTTCAGGTTGTTCAGGGCCAGGCGGACATTGCGCGCCGTCCCATCCACCTCGGCCGCGCATTTCGGCAGCTCGGCGAAATCCGCCGCCGCCTCGGCCGCCTCCTGGCGCACGTCGCGGGTCAGGTCGACCACCATGCCGGTGGTCACGGTGCGGCCGAAGAACAGGGTGGCGATCTCCGGCAGCTGGTGCGCCTCGTCGAAGATGATGGCGTTGCAGGCCGGCAGCAGTTCGCCGGCGCCCTCGTCCTTGAGCCAGACGTCGGCGAAAAACAGATGATGGTTGATCACCACCAGGTCGGCCTCGAGCGCCCGCTTGCGCGCCTTGAGCACGAAACAGCCCTGGAAGTGCGGGCAATCGCCGTTCAGGCAATTGTCCCGGGTCGAGGTGGCGTAGGCCCAGGCCGGCGAGTTCTCCGGCACCTCCGGCAGGGCCATGCGGTCGCCGGTCGAGTCGATGGCGGCGAACTGGGCGATGCGGCGCAGGTGGCGCGCCTGTTCCAGGGTGGTCAGGCGGGCGTCGGCGAGCGAGC
The DNA here is from genome assembly GCA_041650095.1 of Hydrogenophilaceae bacterium. Taxonomy (GTDB): domain Bacteria; phylum Pseudomonadota; class Gammaproteobacteria; order Burkholderiales; family Thiobacillaceae; genus Parasulfuritortus. Next base: position 1,450 of record JBAZLW010000307.1, read on the forward strand.
GTTCCAGGTGATAGGGGCAGACATAGTTGGCGCGCCCCTTGAGCAGAGCCACCTGGACCGGCAGGCCGAGCGCCTTGCGCACGGCCGGGATGTCGCGGTGGAACAACTGGTCCTGCAGGGTCTTGCTGCCGGTCGAGATGATGCACTTGCCGCCGTCGAGCAGGGCCGGCACCAGATAAGCCAGGGTCTTGCCGGTGCCGGTGCCGGCCTCGACCACCAGGCGCTCCCGCTCGGCCAGCGCAACCGCGACGCGCTCGGCCATTTCAAGCTGTTGCGGGCGGGGGCGGAACTCTGGGATGACTTCGGCCAGACGGCTGTCGGTCGAGAACAGCGATTCCAGCATCAGGCGTTCTGACTCCGACCGTAGACATCTTCGAAGCGCACGATGTCGTCCTCGCCCAGGTATTCGCCGCTCTGCACCTCGATCATCACCAGGTCGATCAGGCCGGGATTCTCCAGGCGATGCTGGTGGCCGGCCGGGATGTAGGTCGATTCATTGCTCTGGATCAGCATCACCCGCTCGCCGTTGGTGATCCGCGCCGTGCCGCTGACCACAATCCAGTGCTCGCTGCGGTGATAGTGCATCTGCAGCGACAAGGCGGCGCCGGGCTTCACCTCGATGCGCTTGATCTTGTAGCGATCGCCCTCCTCCAGCACCGAATAGGTGCCCCAAGGCCGCGCCACGGTGCGGTGCAGCTTGTAGCTGGCATGGCCGCTGGCCTTGAGCTGGCGGACGATCTCCTTGACCTGCTGGCACTGGCCGCGCTGGCTGACCAGCAGGGCATCCGGGGTATCGACGATGACCAGGTCGTCCAGCCCGATGGTGGCGACCAGACGGTCCTCACTCTGGACATAGCAATTCCTGCTGCCGACATGGATCACCTCGCCCAAGCTACGGTTGCCGGCCTCGTCAGGCTCCACCAGGTCGGCCAGCGCCTTCCATGAACCGACATCGGTCCAGTCGAAATCGGCCGAAACCATGGCCACGTTATCGGACTTTTCCATGATGGCGTAATCGATGGAAATATCCGGCAAATGGGCAAAGCTGGCCGTATCGATCTCGCAATAGGCCTCCGAGCATTTCGCCGCGCTCGCCTGCCAGCAGGTCTCGGCATCGGCCAGCATCTCGGGCGCCAGTTCGGCGAAGGCCTCGATCAGCGTGCCGACCCGGAAGCAGAACATGCCCGAGTTCCAGAAATGGCCGCCCGCCGCCAGCATCGCGGCGGCGCGCTCGAGATCCGGCTTTTCGATGAAGCCGGCGACCCGGTGACCGCGCATATCAGACACCACCTCACCCGCCTGGATATAGCCGAAACCGGTCTCCGGATGCCCGGGCGAAATGCCGAAGGTCACCAGAAACCCCTGTATTGCCAGCATTTCGGCCACGGCGACATCATCGGCAAAGGCGGCCACGTCCTGGATCAGGTGGTCCGCGGCCAGGACCAGCATCACCGTGTCGTCGCCGTGCTCGGCCCGCAGCATCAGGGCGCCCATCAGGATCGCCGGTGCGGTGTTGCGCCCGGCCGGCTCGAGCAGGAAACGCAGCGGCACCCTGCCGGTCGTCTCAGCCTGCCATACGTCCTTGCTCTGGAAGTAATAATCACGATTGGTGATGGTCAGCACCTCGGCGACACCGGCACAGGCCACCGCACGGGCATAGGTCTTGCCGAGCAGGGTGCTGCCGTCCTCCAGCTTCATGAACGGCTTCGGCCGGCTCTCGCGGGAGACCGGCCACAACCGGGTACCCGCCCCGCCGGATAGGATCACAGGTATCAAAGTCAATTCATTCCCCTAGTTATCGTCTTGAATTCCAACATCCTGGATTGCCGCGCTGCGCTCGCAATGACAACCATTGCCGTCATTGCGAGGAGGTGCAGCCGACGCGGAAATCCAGTTCAACTTTAACCGCCGCAGGCGATACAAACCCAAAACCCTGGATTGCCGCGCTGCGCTCGCAATGACAGCCATTGCCGTCATTGCGAGGAGGTGCAGCCGACGCGGCAATCCAGTTCAACTTTAACCGCCGCAGGC
>JBAZLW010000308.1:0-3468 GCA_041650095.1 Hydrogenophilaceae bacterium
GGCGCCGGAATGGCCGGTCAGGAAGACCAGTTCGCCGCGGTTGATGGTCAGGCTGACCCCCGAGACGGCCTCGTGGCCGCCCGGGTAACGCTTGGTGACGTCGGAGAACTCGATCATTCGCCGAACAGCGCGTCGATGAACTCGTCGACCTTGAACGGTTGCAGGTCGTCCAGGCCCTCGCCGACGCCGACGAAACGGACCGGGATCGGCTGCCGCTTGGCCAGGGCGGCGATGGTGCCGCCCTTGGCCGTGCCGTCCAGCTTGGTCAGCACCAGGCCGCTGACCTGGATGGCCTCGTCGAATATCTTGACCTGGTTGAGCACGTTCTGGCCGGTGTTGGCGTCCAGCACCAGCAGCACTTCGTGCGGCGCCGTCGGGTCGGCCTTCTGGATCACCCGGCGCACCTTCCTGATCTCTTCCATCAGGTTCATCTGGGTGGGCAGGCGTCCGGCCGTATCGGCCAGGACCACGTCGATGCCGCGCGCCTTGGCCGACTGCACGGCGTCGAAGATCACCGCCGCCGGGTCGCTGCCCTGGCCGCCGACCACCTCGACGTTGTTGCGGTCGCCCCAGACCGTCAGCTGTTCCCGCGCCGCCGCCCGGAAGGTGTCGCCGGCAGCGAGCAGGATGGTCTTGCCCTCGGACTGGAAGCGCTTGGCCAGCTTGCCGATGGTGGTGGTCTTGCCGGCGCCGTTGACCCCGGCCAGCATGATGACGAATGGTTTTGCGGTGCTGATGTCCAGAGGCTGCTCCAGCGGGGCCAGCAGGCTGGCCAGGATGTCCCGCAGCGCCGCCTTGAGCTGCATGGCCTCGGTCAGCTTGTCCCGCTTGACCCGCGTACGCAGTTCCCGGAGCAGGTGCTCGGTGGCCTCGACGCCGACATCGGCGCTGAGCAGGATGGTCTCCAGTTCCTCGTAGAGGGCCTCGTCGATCCGGGCGTGGCCGGCGAACAGGCCGCCGATCTGCCCGGTCAGGGCGTTGCGCGTCTTGGCCAGGCCGGCCTTGAGGCGTTGCGCCCAGGAAAGCGCAGCAGGGGCCTTGGCCTTGGCGGCGTCGGGGGCTGCCGGCTCTTTGCCGGCCTTGAAGAAACCAAACACGATGGTATGCAGTCAGAGAGTGCTTCGAGTGCGGAGGAGTTTATCATGCGGTCCTTGCCCCCATGGATTACCGGTACAAAGATGAAACCCACCTTGCTGCTGCTGCTCCTGGTCTTCGCCGGCCAGGCCCACGCCGAGACGCTTGAACGCACCCTGGCCAACGGCATGAAGGTGATCGTCAAGACCGACCGGCGCGCCCCGGTGGCGGTCAGCCAGGTCTGGTACCGGGCCGGCAGCATGGATGAAAGCTATGGCACGACCGGGGTGGCCCATGTCCTCGAGCACATGATGTTCAAGGGCACCAAGGATGTGCCGGCGGGCGAGTTCTCGAAGCGCATCGCCGCCGCGGGCGGACGCGAGAACGCCTTCACCTCGCGCGACCACACCGCCTATTTCCAGACCCTGCAGGCCGACCGGCTGGAACTGGCGCTCAAGCTGGAAGCGGACCGGATGGCCAACCTGAACCTGGCGCCGGAGGAATTCGCCAAGGAGATCAATGTCGTCATGGAAGAGCGCAGGATGCGCACCGAAGACAACCCGCAGGCACGCTTATATGAAGCGTTGATGGCGACGGCCTTCCAGACTAACCCTTACCGGCACCCGGTGATCGGCTGGATGGATGATCTGAAAAATATGTCGGTGGCCGACGCGAAACGCTGGTACACGACCTGGTACGCGCCCAACAACGCCACCCTGGTGGTGGTCGGCGACGTCGATCCGGCGCAGGTGATGGGCTGGGCCGAGCAGTATTTCGGCTCTCTTCCGGCCCGCGATCTGCCCGCGCGCAAGCCGCAGGAGGAACCGGAGCAGCAGGGCATGAAGGAGGTGACCCTGAAGGCGCCGGCCAAGCTGCCGGCGGTGATCCTGTCCTGGCAGGCGCCGCGCCTGGCCAAGCCGGCGGCCGATTGGGAACCCTATGCCCTGGAGGTGCTGGCCGGCGTGCTCGACGGCAACGGTTCCGCCCGCCTGCCCAAGTCGCTGGTCAAGGAAAAACAACTGGCGGTCGATGTCTCGGCCGGCTACGACCCCATCGCGCGCGGGCCGGACCAGTTCATGGTCGACGCCACCCCGGCCGAGGGCAAGACGGTCGCCGAAGTCGAGGCGGCGCTGAAAGGCGCGATCAAGGACATCCAGGAGAATGGTGTGGCCGGGTCGGAACTCAGCCGGGTCAAGGCCCAGGTCCTGGCCAGCCAGGTGTTCCAGCAGGATTCGCTGTTCTACCAGGGCATGCTGATCGGCGAATGGGAGACCGCCGGGTTGTCCTGGAAGGACCGTGCGGTCCGCTTCGACAAGCTCAAGGCGGTCAGCGCCGAACAGATACGCGAGGTGGCCCGGAAATACCTGATCGACGACCGCCTGACCGTCGCCGTGCTCGATCCGCAGCCGATGCCGGCCGGCGCGAAGCCGCAGGCACCGATGCTGGGAGGCGATCATGTCCGTTGAGCGCCTGATGGCCTTTCTGGCGGCCTCGCTGGTCACGGCCAGCGCCTGGGCCGGGCTCGATATCCAGCACTGGACCACGGCCAGCGGCGCCCGGGTCTATTTCGTCGAAAACCACGACCTGCCGATGCTCGACCTCAGCGTGGCCTTCGCCGCCGGCAGCGCCTACGATACGGCCGACAAGTCCGGGCTGGCCAACCTGACCCGGCACATGATGAACCTGGGTGCCGGCGACCTCGACGAACAGCAGATCGCCGAGCGGCTGGCCGACGTGGGCGCCGAGATGTCCGGCTTCTTCGATCAGGACCGGGCCGGCTTCACCTTGCGCACCCTGAGCAGCCCCGGCGAGGCCAGTCCGGCCCTGGCCGTGCTGCGTACCGTGCTGGCCCGGCCGGTCTTCCCGGAGGCCGTGCTTGAACGGGAGAAGGCCCGTACGATCGCCAATCTGGAAGAGGCCGCAACCAAGCCGGAGTTCCTGGGCGACAAGGCCTTCCAGGCCGCCATCTATTGCGGCCACCCCTATGCCCTGCCGGAATCCGGCGAACCGGCGACGGTGGCCAAGCTGAGTCGGGCCGAGCTGGTCGCATTCCATGCTGGCCACTATCGGGCCGCCAACATGACGGTGGCGATCATGGGTGACATCGATCGCGCCGGGGCCGAAAAATTGGCCGGCGCACTCGCGGCCGATCTGCCGCCCGGCGAGGCGCCGCCTCCATTGCCGCCGGTATCTGAACTCAAGCAGGGCGTGGAGCAACTGATTTCCCACCATGCCACCCAGAGCCATCTGTTCATCGGCCAGCCTGGCATGACCCGCGACGACCCGGACTATTTTCCCCTGCTGGTGGGCAATTATGTCCTTGGCGGCGGCGGTTTCGATTCCCGTCTGGTCGAGGAAATCCGCCAGAAACGCGGCCTGGCCTACAGCGCCTAT
>JBAZLW010000309.1:0-3459 GCA_041650095.1 Hydrogenophilaceae bacterium
CTGGGTCGTGGGCGAGGTCGACTGGGAAGAACTCTACCCCGCGCCGGGCACCCCGCGCCCCCTGTTCGGCACCACCTGGGCCTGGAATCTCGATACCCCCGGCACGGCCGAATTCGTCGCCCGCTACCGCAAGCGCTATGGCCAAACCAAGCTCGACTATCCCGGCGACGTCACCCATGCCGCCTACCTCGCCACCCTGGCCCTGCTCACGGCCATCGAGCGCGCCGGCAGCACCGACAACCATGCCGTCATCGGGCAACTGGAAGCCTACAAATGGACCGCCCGGGAACGGATGCAGGACGACCCCGCCGACATGGATACAGTCAGCCACCACGTCCAGCAGACCATCTACATCGCGCGCTGGAACCCGCGCGCCGACCGCCCCGAGCGCGGCCTGGAAATAGTGGGCCACCTCCCCCCCGGGCAGGTCTTCTATGAACAGGAGCGGACGACCCGGCTGGAAGCCCTGGCCGACACCCCGCACTACGCACCTTGAAACTGACCCGATTCGGCCTCATCACGCGCATTGCCCTGCTGGTGGTCTGCGTCGAGGTCGCTGCCTTCAGCACCCTGGGCTGGTTCTATATCGACCAGTTCAGTGGCGCCGTCGACGAGAACATCCGCTCCCGCCTGCGCCTGGTCGGCCGCATGATCGGCACCGACGAGTTGGCGGTCAGCGCCATCTCGCGGCCGACGCTGCTGAGCGAACTGGTCGGCGCCCCCTACCTGGGTGGCATGGCCATCGGCGGCAACGGCCGCGTCATCGTCTCCACCGACCCCGCCTATCTGGGCCATCCGGCCAGCAGCGTGCCGGACTTCGACCCCCGCTGGCTGGCCGAGTCCAGCCCGGACGAACAGTTCATCGTCGGCAAGGACAGCCTTACCGGCGTCATGCACATCCATAATGCTTCGGCCGGCGCGCCCATCTACTACACCGTGCTCAGGATCGACACCGCCGAGCTCAACGCCCGCAAACGCGCCATCGCCTGGTGGGGCCAGATCGGCTCGCTGCTGTTCATCCTGTTCAGTTCGGCCGCCATCGTGCTCATCGCCCAGCGCCTGATCACCCGGCGCGTGCGCAAATCCCTGGCGGTGCTGAAAGAGGTCGAGGAGGGCGACCTCGATGCCCGCATCGCCATCACCGCCTACGATGAACTGGGGCAGCTGCAGCATGGCATCAACTCGATGACCGCCAAGGTCGGCACCCTGCTGGGTCAGCATCGCCGCAATGCCGAAGAACTGAAGAAGCAAAAGGAACTGCTCCAGTCCATCCTCGAACATGCGCCGATCCGGGTGTTCTGGAAGGATGCGGCCCTGCGCTACCTCGGCTGCAACAGCCTGTTCGCGCACGATGCCGGCCTGGGCAGTCCGGACGCGTTGCTCGGCAAGAGCGATTTCGACCTGGGCTGGCGCGACCAGGCCGAACGCTATCGCGCCGACGATCTGGCGGTGATGGCGTCGGGCCTGCCCAAGCTGGACTTCGAGGAACCGCAGACCACGCCGGACGGCCACACCATCTGGCTGAGCACCTCCAAGGTGCCCCTGCTGGGCGAACAGGACCAGGTGATCGGCGTGATCGGCATTTATACCGACATCACCGAACGCAAGCGCAACGCCGACGAACTGGAACGCCACCGCCACCACCTCGAGCAGCTGGTGGCAGAGCGTACCGGCGAGCTGTCCCGGGCCAAGGAAGCCGCCGAGGCGGCGAACCGGGCCAAGAGCGTGTTCCTGGCCAACATGTCGCACGAATTGCGCACCCCGCTCAACGCCATCCTCGGCTATGCCCAGCTGTTGACGCGCGACGAGCGCATCCCGGAGGAAGACCGCAAGAGCCTGGCCACCATCAACCGCGCCGGTGGCCACCTGCTCTCGCTGATCAACGACGTCCTCGAAATCACCCGTATCGAGGCCGGCCGCACCACGGTCGAGAACGAGACCTTCGACCTCGATGCCACGCTGGTCGCGGTCGAGGAGATGGCCCGCCTCCGGGCCGAGGCCAAGGGACTCGCCCTGGTGGTGCAGCGCCAGGGCGACCTGCCGGCCCATGTCGCCGGCGACGCCCACCACCTGCGCCAGGTGCTGATCAACCTGCTCGGCAACGCCGTCAAGTACACCGACCGGGGCCAGGTCAGCCTGCACATCGAGGCCGTCGATGACCGCCATATCCGCTTCGAGGTGCGCGACACCGGGCCGGGCATCACCGAGACCGAGCAGGAACGCATCTTCAACGCCTTCTACCAGACCCCGGCAGGCGTCGCCAAGGGCGAAGGCACCGGGCTGGGCCTGACCATCAGCCGCGAATTCGTCCAGCTGATGGGCGGCGAACTCAGCCTTGAGAGCACGCCGGGCAAAGGCTCCACCTTCCGCTTCACCATCCCGCTGCCGGCGGCGGCGGCACCCGCAAAGTTCGAACGCCATGACCGGGTGATCGGCATCGAGCCGGGGCAGCCGGTCTGTCGCCACCTGGTGGTCGACGACCACCAGGACAACCGCGACCTGGCCATCCAGATGCTCAAAAGCGTCGGCTTCGAGGTTTACTCGGCCGAAGACGGCCAGAAGGCGGTGGCGCAGTTCGAAGCGCTGCATCCGGACTTCATCTGGATGGACATGCGCATGCCGGTGATGGATGGCTATGCAGCCACCCGCCGGATTCGCGCCCTGCCCGGCGGCGACAAGGTGAAGATCGTCGCCCTGACGGCCAGCGCCTTCGAGGAGGACCGCGGCGCCATCATTGCGGCCGGTTGCGACGAGGTGGTGCGCAAACCGGTCGAAGAGGCGCGCCTGTTCGAGGTCATGGCCAAGCTGCTCGGGCTGCGCTTCCTCTACGCCGACGAGACCCCGGCCGCTGAACCGACCCAGGCGATCGACCTGTCCCGCCTGCCGGCGGCCTGGCGTGCTGAACTGGCGCACGCCGCAACCCGGCTGGACCGGGAGGCCACCCAGGCCCTGGTCGAACGGCTGCGCGCCGATTATCCGGACGAGGCCGACCGGGTCCTCAGCCTGGTGGAAAACTATCGCTACGACCAGTTGCTCGCGCTATGCACCGCCCCCTAGGCTGAGCGGCCGCCTGGCCGGTGCCATACTGTCGGCATGGTCACCGCCAGTTTCCGCTTCTATGAGGAACTGAACGACTTCCTGACGCCGGAGCGGCGTTATCGGTCGTTCACCTGTACCTGCGCGCGTGACGCTTCGATCAAGCACCAGATCGAGGCGCTCGGGGTGCCCCACACCGAGGTGGAACTGATCCTGTTCAACGGCGAGTCGGTCGGCTTCGAGCGCCGGCTTGAGGAAGGCGACCGGATCGCGGTCTATCCCCGGTTTGAAGCCTTCGACGTGACGCCCCTGCTCAAGCTGCGCGAGCGGCCATTGCGCGAAACCCGCTTCGTCGCCGATGCCCATCTGGGCGGCCTGGCCCGCCTGTTGCGCATGACCGGCTTCGACACCCTGTACGACAAC
>JBAZLW010000310.1:0-3458 GCA_041650095.1 Hydrogenophilaceae bacterium
TGCCCCGCATTACCTGTCCGGTGGCGAGAAGAAGCGGGTGGCCCTGGCCTCGGTGCTGATCATGGAACCCGAGGTGCTGCTCATGGACGAGCCGACCGCTTCGCTCGACCCGGAGAGCCAGGGCGAGGTGATCCGTTTCCTGATCGAGAGCCGGAACACCGGGCGCACCATCATCACCGCCACCCACGACCTCGACATCGTCGAGGACATCGCCGACTACGCCTTCGTCCTGGCCGGCGGCCGGGTGGTCGGCGAGGGCCGGCCGGCCGCGCTGCTGGACGATGTCGAATTGCTCCGGCAGACCCATCTGGCCCATGCCCACTGGCATGTCCATGCCGACGGCGCGGCGCACATGCACTACCACAGCCACCGCCATCACCACGACCACCACGACGCCGCCGAGGCGGGCTACCGCCCGGTCACGCAGGAGCGGCCTTACGGCTTGAGGCGGCGCTGACCTTCCGCTGCGGAAAAGCGCGCCATGGCCTGCCGCCAGGGCGACGTTGCCAGCGGTGGTTTTCCGGGACGCCGTTCGGCCATGTGGAAGCGGTTCAGGCCAGCATCCTGATCGCCCGCCGACAAGCAAAAGGGGCCGGATCAGAGATCCGGCCCCTTCATGCCTTGCCTGGATGGCCGGCCCGGTATGCCCGGGCTGTCTGAGGCGAGGAGCTTACTCAGGCCGGATGGAACCGGCCAGCTTGCCCTTGGGCCCGGTCTTGACCTCGTAGGAGACGCGTTGAGCCTCCTTCAGGGACTTGAACCCGCTGTCCTGGATTTCGGAAAAGTGGGCGAACAGATCGTCGCCACCTTCATCGGGGGTGATAAAGCCAAAGCCTTTGGCATCGTTGAACCATTTAACAGTACCGGTAGACATCTACATTCCTTTTTGAAACTGAATAATCCGGGCTCGCGCCCGGTTGGGTGCTGTGGCATCAAGGTCTGTAGGGAGGTACTGAAGCGACGGTGCCGTTGCGGGCTGTGACTGCTGAACTGAAACTACACGTCTTGAATTGACTGCCGGTCCACCCTACGCGAAATCGCAAGAACAAGCAATTTTATGTTTTGATAAAAAACGCTTATGCCGAGGGTTTCGACCCGCACCGCCACTTCTCGGCATCGGCTGCAGTCCAGTCGGGCTGATGAAGCGGCCCGCCGTCGACCAGGCGCTTCACCTGGTCCGGCTGGGAGTTACGAACGAGGTTCTCCCCGCTCGTTGACGGTCACGGTGTTTCCCGGGCGGTCGGTCGTCTGCATGCGATGCTCCCGGCCACGGAAGTCATAGGTGACATCCCAGTATTCAGGCCGGGCATAGCGGCCGGTGTCGGCGCAATGCTGGACGTCGTTGGTCGTTACCTGCCGTTCATTGTGGTTGCGGCTGACGTTGGCGCCCACCACCGCCCCCGCGACCGCGCCACCGGCGGTGGCGAGATCCTTGCCGGTCCCGCTGCCGACCTGGTGGCCGAGGATGCCGCCGATCAAGGCGCCGACGATGGCGCCGGGCGCGTTGGAGTGATGCTTTTCCTCAACGACTTGCTCGTGCTCGACCCAGCAGCGCTGCTCGGGCGGCCCGACCACCGCATGTACCGAGGTGATGCGCGCCTCGTAGGTCCGCTCCTTGTAGCGCCGGTGGTAGTCCCAGGGCGTGACAGGCGCGGGCATGACCTGGTGATGATCCCTGCGCTCGTAACTGCTGACCAGCCGCGTCGATGAAATGCGGTCGTTCAGGCCCATCTCGCTCAAGGAGGCATACCTGCCCGGACGCAGGACGACGCAGCGGCCGCCGAATCTGGCGTCTTCGCAAACCTGCCACCAGTCGCGGTCGAGCACCACCGAGGAAGCGCGGTCGTTGAAGCCGAAACGCTTGAAGTTGTCGACCTGGTCCTCCGTGTTGAAGGAGCGGCCTCGGTAGTTGTCATGTTCGTAAAAGGTGACCTCTGCGGCCACCTGGGTGGCGATAGCCAAACCGGCTACCGCCAGGGCGTTTCTCAAAATTGTATTCATGAATGTCTCCTGTGGATGTGACGTATGCCGAAGCCAGGGTCGACGGGAATACGCTCCTGCCGTTCGTAGCAATCAGGCGGTCATGATGGCCTGCCATCGCGTCGAGGTCTGTGCGGGCCCGAACATAGCGAGCGCTTTGGCCTCCGGCGCGGCGTCATTGCTGGTACGGCACAGGGTCGGGGCGAGACCTCGTCCCGCGTTGAGGAACGGTTGCGGAGAAAGATTTCGCCTGTGTACGCCAACGCACTGAACCGGGCATGGCATTCGCCTACGCTGTGCTCGCGCTGGGGGTGATAGGCCAACTCGAACCGGAATTGTTCGCGGACATCCCCACCTCGGCCGAAACCGACTTTCTTCCACTTACCAAGGACTCGCCATGAACCACACGATACTGATTCCGACCCTTTTCGCCATGCTTAGCCTGGGCGCCTGCGACAGGGCACCCACGGTGATCAATATGCCCGCCGAACAGGTTGCGGTACCCGGCCCCATGGGCCCGCAGGGCGACACCGGCAGCCAGGGCGCTCAGGGCATGATGGGCAACGAGGGCATGCAAGGGAACCGGGGCATGCAGGGTTACCAGGGTAATGAGGGCAGCCAGGGCGCAACCGGTGAAACCGGCAAGACCGGCGATGCCACCACAATAGTCGTGGTGCCGCCCGCACCGGCAAACTGATACCGCATCGAGGAGAACGGCATGAGCTTGGCAACCATACTGTTGATCGTGCTGATCCTGATGCTGATCGGTGCCATTCCGAGTTGGCCGCACAGCAGGAACTGGGGCTATGGCCCCAGTGGCGGTCTGGGTCTGGTGGTGGTGGTCGTCATCGTCCTGTTGTTGTTTGGTCTGCTGTGACGGGGGCACGCCTCGAGACGGGCGTGCCTGGCAGCGCTCCCGTCACGGGCCGGCCCTGCCAAGGCGAATGGCGGTGATCCGGTCATTGCGCCGGTTCTGATGTTTCAAGCAGAGCGAAACCAGCGTCGTCGCCTCAGAGTGCCGGCTTGTCGGCAGATTCCGACGAGTCGAGGTCGATCGCTCGTGGAAACAGATTGTGACTGAAACGCTCGCCCAAGGCGGCGTATTGGCCTTGTAGCGTTGCGGCGGGCGGCCTTGTCAGGCAGCGCGGCAAGAACCCAGCCCGGGCCGGAAGGCGTCGGCAGGACGCGTGACCGGCGCGCCAGCCGAATCAACTTATGGTCCGGTAAGCGTGGCGCAGCGACCCTGGCGCAAGTCAGTGATATCCGTCATGGTTGCCATCGTCTCCGCGACGGTCATCCTCATGGCCATCGCGATCTCTTCTGTCACCACCGTGGTCACGATGATCCCGGCCATTCCGATAGCCATCATCATGGCCTCGGTTAGGCACGACATAACAACCACTCAAACCCATCATCACCAGGCTAGCAAGCAGCAATAGCTTATTCATGATTCATCCTTTTATCGAACGGGTCGATCT
>JBAZLW010000311.1:0-3416 GCA_041650095.1 Hydrogenophilaceae bacterium
TGTTCAACTCCTGGGGCTCCAACAACCGCACCAACTCGGTGCGCATCCCGGCCGGCGGCGGCCGTTGCGAATCGCGCAACGCCGACGGCGCGGTGAATCCGTATCTCGCCGCCACCCTGGTCCTGGCCGCCGGCCTGGAAGGCATCCGCGAGGGCCTTAATCCCGGCAACCCGAACGAGGACAACCTGTACGCGATCAGCGAGGCGGAGCGAGCCGCGCGCGGCATCGAGTTCCTGCCCCAGACCCTGCAGGAGGCGGTCGCCGCCTTCGCCGCCGACCCGCTGGTCGAGGCCACTTTGGGTCGCGAACTGCGCGACGAGTTCGTGCGCTACAAGACCGAGGAGTGGGAGGCCTACCACCTCAGCGTCAGCAAGTGGGAAGTCGAGCGCTACAGCTACATGTTCTGAGACCCATCATGAAGATGAGCCAACTGGAAAAGCCCGCCAACCTGGTCAGCCGGATCAGCGTCTCGCTGCCGCCTGACCTGCTCACCGAGCTGGACGAGATGGTCGAGAGCCGCGGCTATGACAGCCGTTCCCAGGCGATCGGCGAGATGGTCCATTACCAGTTGGCCGAACATAAGCAGAGCCTCGGCAACGAGGTCATGGCCGGCACCCTGACCCTGCTCTACAACCGCGCCACCCGCGGCCTGCAGGGCCGCCTGGCGGACATCCAGTACCAGAACGTCGCCGAGGTGATCAGCTCGCTGCACGTGCACCTGAGCGAAGACCAGATGCTGGAGGTCATCCTGGTCCAGGGGCCGGCCGCCAAACTGCAGGCGATCAGCAACGAGATGCTCGCCCAGCGCGGCGTCATCACCGGCCGGCTGCAACTGCTGGCGGCGGTCATCCCGCCCCTGCACGCCCCGGTGGAAGTCTGAAAGGAAGCACCATGGAACACCCCGAACTCGCACTCGACAACCCGCCCGCCAGCGCGCCGGTCGACGCCCCCGAACACTGGCGCCGCTTCGCCCCCGACCTCGACCCGGCCAAGGTGCTGTTCTCCGAGCTGGTGCCCGGCGGCGGCCACTGGTCGTACCGGCTGCCGCGCGGCACCGCCCTGCGCATCACCGCCCTGGATGCCGGCGCCAACCTGTCCGTGGTGCTCTACTCGGCCCAGGAGAAGCTGGAACGCTACAACATGCCCGACTCGCTCAAGGCCCAGCACACCGCCCACTACACCCGGGGCCACGTCCTGATGAGCGACATGGGCCGGAGCATGGCCTCGATCACCGCCGACAGCCTGGGCTGGCACGATCCCCTCGGCCTCCTGCTCGACAACCGCCTGATGCGGGAGAAGTACGGCGACCATGCCTACCAGCAGTACCGCAACGGCATGTACCGCTCCGGCCGCGACGGGCTGCTGATCGAGATCGGCAAGTACGGCCTGGCCAAGCGCGACCTGGTCGCGCCGGTCAATTTCTTCTCCAAGGTGACCGTCGACGAGGAAGGCCGCTTCAACTACGTGCCCGGCCACGCCCAGGCCGGCGATTACGTCGACCTGCGCCTGGACATGGACGTGATCGTCGCCTACTCGGCCGCGCCGCACCCGCTCAACCCGGCGCCGGGCTACCCGGCCAACAAGATCGGCCTCGCCGTCTGGCGCTCCGGCCCGGCCCCGGCCGACGACTACTGCCGCGCCTTCCGGCCCGAGAACGCGCGCGCCCTGCACAACAGCGACATGCTCTATCTGATCTGAGGACATGGCCATGACCGCCACCGCCATCCGCATCCAGGAAAGCGCCCTCGACCCGGCCCATGCCGTGCTCGACCACACCGTACCCGCCGGCGAGCCCTATCTACTGGCAATCAACCAGGGCCAGACCCTGCGCATCGTCGACTGCGAGGGCAACCAGGCCGTCGACGTGATCTTCTACAACCGCGACGAGGTTGCCGAGCACTACAGCGCCACCGAGACCATCCTGCGCCAGTCCGGCATCTACCTGACCACCGGCTCGGTGCTCTACAGCGACGACGGCAACCCCATGCTGACCATCGTCGCCGACACCTGCGGTCGCCACGACACCCTGGGCGGCGCCTGCGCGGCCGAGAGCAACACGGTACGCTATGCCTTGCAGAAGAAGTTCATGCACAGTTGTCGCGACAACTACCTGACCGCGCTGCAGCACGCCGACATCGGCCTGGGCAAGCGCGACCTGGTGCCCAACATCAACTTCTTCATGAACGTGCCGGTCACCGAGACGGGCGACCTGACCTTCGCCGACGGCGTCTCGGCGCCCGGCAAGTACGTCGAGTTGCGCGCCGAGATGAACCTGTGGATGCTGGTGTCCAACTGCCCGCAGATGAACAACCCGTGCAATGCCTACAACCCGACGCCGGCCAGGTTTCTGTTGTGGAATCCATAGGCAATGCGATCGTCATTGCGAGGAGCGAAGCGACGCGGCAATCCAGAATGCCTCGATCCCATAAACGACTGGATTGCTTCGCTGCGCTCGCAATGACGGCCTCGGCGTTTCCCCATAGCAAACCACTGCCCGGGACGGCCCGGGTGGTGCATGAAAGGTGCAGGACGCCCTGCCCAGAGGAATGAGATGTTCAAGAAGGTCCTGATCGCCAACCGCGGCGCCATCGCCTGCCGCATCCAGCGCAGCCTGAAGAAGCTGGGCGTCGCCAGCGTGGCCGTCCATTCCGAGGCCGACGCCGGCGCCCGCCACGTGCTCGACGCCGACGAGGCCTACCTGCTCGGCCCGGCACCGGCTGCCGAAAGTTACCTGCGCGCGGACAAGATTCTGGCCGTCGCCAGGGAATGCGGCGCCGAGGCCATCCACCCCGGCTACGGCTTCCTCTCGGAAAACCCCGACTTTGCCGACGCCTGCGCCGCCGCCGGCATCGCGTTCGTCGGCCCCACCGGCGACCAGATGCGCGCCTTCGGCCTCAAGCACACGGCGCGCGAACTGGCCGAGCAGAACGGCGTGCCGCTCCTGCCCGGCTCCGGCCTGCTCGCCGATGTCGGCCATGCCAGCGCCGAGGCGAGGCGCATCGGCTACCCGGTCATGCTCAAGAGCACCGCCGGCGGCGGCGGCATCGGCATGCGCCTGATCTGGAGCGAGGACCAGTTGGCCGAGGCCTACGCCTCCGTCGACCGCCTGGCCCGCGCCAACTTCAAGGAGGCCGGCATCTACCTGGAGAAGTACGTCGAGCGGGCGCGCCACATCGAGGTGCAGATCTTCGGCGATGGAAAAGGCAATGTCGTCGCCCTGGGCGAGCGCGACTGCTCGGTGCAGCGGCGTAATCAAAAAGTCGTGGAAGAGACCCCGGCCCCCGGCCTGAGCGACGCGCAGCGCGCCAACCTCCTGGCTACCGCCGTGCGCCTGGGCCAGGCGGTCAACTACCGCTCCGCCGGCACGGCGGAATTCGTCTACGACGCCAGCACCGGCGAGTTCTACTTCCTGGAGG
>JBAZLW010000312.1:0-3399 GCA_041650095.1 Hydrogenophilaceae bacterium
CGCAGCTTCCGGCTCAAGGCCGTCTATCGTTTCTAGCGCCGGGGCGACCGTCTTGAACATTTACCTGATCCGGCCACGCATCATCCTCTGGGCCATGCTGCTCGGGCTGTGCGGTGCGGACGCGTCGGCGGCCCCCCTGGGCGAGTACGAGGTCAAGGCCGCCTTTGCCCACAACTTCGCCAAGTTCGTCGAGTGGCCGGCCGCTCTCGACGCGCGCGCCAGCCTGCGCCTGTGCATCCTCGGACAGGGTCCGTTCGCCGAGGCTGCAGCGGGCCTGCGCGGCAAAACAGTCGGCAACCGGGTCTGGGAGGTGGTGCCGGCCGTGCGCCGCAGCGAACTGGGCGAATGCCAGGTGTTGTTCATCGAGGCCGCCGAGGCGGACGACCTGCCGCGCCTGCTGGCCGGCCTCAAGGGCCGCCCGGTCCTGACCGTGGCCGACCGCGAGGGCCTGGCCGCGCAGGGCGTGGCGATCGGTTTCTACCTGGACCAGAACAAGGTGCGCTTCGAGATCAACCCGGCCGCCGCCAGCCGCGCCGGACTGAAGATCAGTTCCCAGTTGCTCAAGCTGGCGCGCATCGTGGCCGAACCGGGTGGCCGGCCATGAGACTGCCTGCCGCCTACCGGGACGCCTCGATCCGCCGCAAGCTCATGTTCATCGCCGTCATCGCCACCGTGACGGCGACGCTGTTTGCCATGCTGGCCTTGGCAGCCCTGCAGTGGTTCCAGCAGCGCAACGCCCTGGAAAGAAACCTCTACGCCGAGGCCAGCATCGTCGCAGCCAACAGCACGGCGGCGCTGGCCTTCAACGACCGCGAGTCGGCGCAGCAGACCCTGGCGGCACTGGCCGCCATCGACAACATCGAGTTTGCCGAGTTGTACGACAAGGCCGGGCAGGGTTTGGCGATCTATGTACGGCCGGGGTCGGCCATGCCGCCCCATCGGCATCAAAGCGCGGAGGTGATGGCCAATATCTATACGATGACCCACCTGGAAATTGTGCTTCCGGTCGTCCTTGAGCAGGAACAGGTCGGTACCCTGCATGTCCATTCCAGCATGGCGCCGGTGTATGCGGCCTTGGCATCGAGCCTGCTCATGATCGCCATCGCGGCCGCGGGCGCATTACTGGTCGCGTTGGCGCTGGTATTGCGCCTGCTGCCGACCATCACCGACCCGCTGCAATACCTGGCAGGACTGATGCAGACCGTATCGCGCGACCACGACTACAGCCTGCGTGCGGAATCGACCGGCCGGGACGAAGTGGGCACTCTGGCCGAGGGCTTCAACGGCATGCTGGCGCAAATCCAGCGCCAGGACGACGCCCTGGCGCAACACCGCCAGCATCTGGAAGACGAGGTCGCCCAGCGCACCGCCGACCTGAACGAGGCGAACCGGCAACTGGGCAGGGAACTGGCCGAACGCAGGCAGGCGGAAGAGCGCATCAGCGAAAGCGAGGCCCGCTACCGGGGCATCTTCGAGTACGCCGACGACATCATCTACCTGCTCACCCCGGAGGGGACGTTCAACTCGCTCAACCCGGCGTTCGAGCGCCTGACCGGCTGGCCCGCCGAGGAGTGGCTCGGCAAGCCCTTCACGCCCATCATCCACCCGGACGATCGGCCGCGTGCGCTCGAAGTCTTCCGGAACACCCTGGCCGGCCAGTCGACGCCGGTATTCGATCTGCGCCTCGCCCGTAAATCGGGCGGCTATTTCGCATCCGAACTCTCCATCGTGCCGGTCGGCCCGGGCAGCGAGCTTGCCGCCATCGGCATCGCCCGGGACGTCACCGAGCGCCGGCAGGCCGAGGCGGAAATCCACAGGCAGCAGGAACTAACTGCGCTGATCATCGAGACCATCCCCATGCGGGTGTTCTGGAAGGACCGCGACCTGCGCTACCTGGGCTGCAACACCCTGTTCGCGCACGATGCCGGGATGCCCGATCCGGACGCGATGATCGGCAAGACCGACTTCGACATGGGCTGGAAGGACCAGGCGGAGCTGTATCGGGCCGACGACCGCCGGGTGATGGATACCGGCACCCCCAGGCTATCCTTCGACGAGCCGCAGACGACGCCGGACGGGGGACGCATCTGGCTGCGCACCTCCAAGGTGCCCTTGCGCAACGAAGACCATGAGACCATCGGCCTGCTGGGGGTCTACGAAGACATCACCGAACGCCAACTGGCCGCGCAGGCGCTGGAGGAGTCCGAACTCAGGTTCCGGACCATACTGGAGTCCGCCGTCGACGGCATCCTGGTGGCGGACGGGCGGACCCACCAGTTCGTCACCGCCAACCAGGCGATCTGCACCATGCTGGGCCATACGCAGGAGGAGGTTTACCGGCTCGGCCTGAAGGACATCCACCCTGCGGAGGCACTGCCCTATGTGCAGCAGCAGTTCGAACGCCAGATGAAAGGCGAGATACGGGTAGCGGCCAACCTGCCGGTACAACGCAGGGACGGCTCGGTGTTCTTTGCCGATGTCAGTTCATCGCCCATGATCCTGGCGGGACACCCATTCCTGATCGGCATCTTCCACGACGTGACCGAGCGCAAACAGGTGGAGGAACGTACCCGCCGGCTCAACGAGGAACTCGAAGAGAAGGTGCAGGAACGCACCCAACAGCTTCTGGCCGCCCAGGAGGACCTGGTGCGCAAGGAAAAACTGGCGGTACTGGGCCAGGTGGCCGGCAGCGTCGGCCACGAACTGCGCAACCCGCTCGGGGTGATGAACAACGCGATCTACTTCCTGCAGGCCGTGCTTGCCGATGCCGACCAGACCACCCGGGAATACCTCGACATCATCAAGACCGAGATCGCCGGCGCCGACCGCATCGTCGCCGACCTGCTCGATTCGGTGCGCACCAAGCCGCCGCAGCCGGAAACGGTCGGGGTGGCCGAACTGGTCGGCCGGATACTGCGCATGCTCAGCGTTCCCGACAACGTGGCGGTCGAGCTGGACATCCCGGCCACGCTGCCGCCCCTCAGGGTGGACCCGCTGCAGGTGCAGCAGGTGCTGCGCAACCTGATCAGCAACGGCATCGACGCCATGGCGGACGGCGGCACCCTGGCCATAACGGCGGCCGCGGCGGACGGCATGGTCAAGGTCGGCGTGAGCGACACCGGCTGCGGCATGACCCCGGAGCAGATGGGCCGCCTGTTCCAGCCCCTGTACACCACCAAGGCACGCGGCATCGGCCTCGGCCTGGTGGTGGTGAAGAACCTGACCGCGGCCAACGGCGGCACGATCGAGGTGCAGAGCGAACCGGGCAAGGGAACGACCTTCACGGTCACCCTGCCCGGCGCCGGTTCGGCAGGGGGGACGGCGTGATGCGGTTTTCAACCAGGGAGTCGGCATGTCACTCATAGAAAAACCATACCGGGTGGTGATTTTCCTAATCCT
>JBAZLW010000313.1:0-3393 GCA_041650095.1 Hydrogenophilaceae bacterium
CAAGGAGATTGCTATGTGGTATTTCGCCTGGGTATTGGGTATTTCCGCCGCCATCATGTTGTCGGTGCTCAACGCCATGTGGTACGAGGCGCAGGAGTGCGCCGCGCAGAACGGTGACTGACGGCGCTCCGGCATGTCCAAGCATGCCGGAGCGTCAGCCGGTGCCGGCACGGTCCTTTGCAGTGCATCCCGCTTGCCCCGCTTCGGCGGGGCGTTTTTTTTGGGTAACCGGAATTAACAGTTGAAATCCGCTTCTACAGGCATCCTGAAAGCCGCATCAAAAAGCGGAGTTGGGTGTTGAAGAGAGCCATGGGTTACGACTGCAAAGAACGAGCGGTCCCTCGCTGCGATCACAGAACCGTCATGCGAACGGCTAATCGATGCCCTAACCAGCCGCGTGCCCTATGAGAACAACTCAGGGCAACAGCTAGAATTGTCTCCAATTAAGCTTCGAGAACCAGTCGATATCCGATCCCTGACTCGGTACGAATATGCTGCGGTCGGGTTGAATCGGTTTCCAGTTTTCGCCTCAGTCCAGTCATGTAGACGCGCAGGTAATGGGTGTCCTCGGCATGGCTCGGGCCCCAAACTTCACGTAACAACTGACGATGGGTGAGCACGCGTCCGGCGTTGGCGATCAGTAGGCCAAGCAGTCGGTATTCAATAGGAGTTAGGTGGACTTCTGCGCCACCACGTTCGACTCGGCGCCGTGCCAGATCGACCATCACATCGCCAAAGTTCACCACAGGGGTCATGCTGTCACCAGTACGGGAACGTCGAAGCAGGGCGCGCACCCGGGCTAGCAGTTCGGCCAGGCTGAACGGCTTTGTCAGGTAGTCGTCGGCACCGGCGTCCAGGGCGGATACTTTGTCGGTTTCGTCAGTTCGTGCCGACAGGATCAGGATCGGCACCCCTGTCCAGCCGCGCAGATCACGCACCACGTCGACTCCGTCTCGGTCAGGCAGGCCGAGGTCTAGCACTACCAGGTCGGGTTTGCGGGTACCTGCCTCGATAAGGCCACGCTCGGCGGTGGCGGCCTCGAATACATGACAACCCTCCGCTTCCAAGCCTGTGCGCACGAAGCGGCGAATCTGTGGCTCGTCTTCGATCACCACAACGGTGGCAGCATGATCTGTTTCCATCAGGCTTCTCCGGGTACCTCGGGCGGCACGCCCGCGGGCAAGGTGATTACGAATCGGGCGCCACCCTCCGCTCTGTTCTCGGCGCGGACCGTGCCGTGATGGGCCTCGACGATGGCGCGCACGATGGCCAGTCCCAGGCCTACACCCGTAACCGGAGATTCTTCTTGGCCGCGGGTAAATTTCTCGAACAGCATGTCCTCCTTGCCCGGCGGCAAACCCGGGCCATTGTCGGCGACGCTGATGGCAATGCGGTCACCGTCGCTGTAGGCGGCAATCTCGATCCGGCTGCCAGGCGGCGTGTATTTGACGGCATTTTCCAGCAAGTTGCAGAACACCCGCTCCATCAGCACGGCATCGAGCTCGAGCAGCGGCAACTCGGCAGGCAAGTCGACATGGATGCTGTGCCTGGATAGCTGGGTGGCCAGGCTCTGCAGGGCGGAGCCGACCACTTCGTCGAGTGGCTGCCATTCCCGCTTGAGGCGAATGTTGCCCTCCTGCAAGCGGGCCATGTCGAGCAGGTTGCTGACCAGCAGGCTGGTACGCAGCGATTCGGTGCGAATAGCCTGGGCGATCTCGGCCTGGGCCTCGGGCAGTGGCGGCCCGGCCAGGGGCAGGGAATCGGCCAGGCCGGCCAGCACGGTCAGGGGCGTGCGCAGGTCATGCGACAGGGCCGACAGGAGGCCGTTGCGCAACCGCTCGGATTCCATCTTGACCAGGGCGTCCTGGGCCACCTCGACGTAATGCACCCGTTCCAGGGCCAGGGCGATCTGGCCGGCCAGGGTCTCCAGCAGGCGCATCTGCTCGGGCAGGAAGACCAGGCGCTTCTGGCTGGGCAGCAGGGCCAGCACGCCGCGGGTGCGCATGGGCGCCTTCAGGGGCATATAGTGCATGGGCGCCCCGGCCAGGCTCTGGGTGCCGAGCCCGGCCGGCTGCTGGTGGTCGTAGACCCATTGCGCGATGGCCGGCTCCAGGGAGGCCTCGCCGCGGTCGGCGTGCAGCTTGTCCTGGGCATCCGGCAGCAGCAGGCTGACCTTGGCCTGGAACAGGCTTTCCAGGTGATGCCGGGCGGTTTCCACGATCTGTTCGGGCATCAGGGCGCCGGCCAGTTCCTTGCCCAGTTCGTTGAGGGCCCGGGTGCGCTGTTCCCGATACATGGCGATGCGGGCCTGATAGCGCAGGTTGGCGGCCAGGGTACTGATGGTCAGGGCCACCGCCAGCATGATGAAGAAGGTCAGCAGGTAGCGGGTGTCGGCCACCGAGAACGACAGGTGGGGCGGCACGAAGAAAAAGTCGAAGGCCAGCACCGAGAGCACCGAGCCGAGCACGGCCGGGCCGCGCCCGAAAGTCGCAGCCAGCCAGACCACGCCGACCAGGTAGAACATGATCAGGTTGGCGAGATCGAACCAAGGCAGCACCAGCCTGGCCAGCACCGTGGTGAGGACGCAGAGGCCGGCGGCCCAGGCGTAGCCATCCCAGCGTTGCTTGCTGGACGGCTCCAGTTCCAGGTCGAGGGGCATGGTGGTTGCCTTGCCGGTCGGCGGCGCCTCCTCCTCGTGGGCCACCACGTAGACGTCGACGTCCTCGGCCAGGGTCGACAAGCGATCCGACAGGGGCGCCCGCAGCATACGCGAGAGGCCGGTGCGCAGGCTCTTGCCCACCACCAGCTTGGAGCAGTTGCGGCTGACCGCGTAGGCGAGCAGGGTCTGGGTATCCTCCTGGCCGGACAGGGTGGCGGTTTCGGCGCCCAGTTCGCGGGCCAGGGCCAGGGTCTTGAGGATCTTGTCCCGGTTGGCCTCGGACAGGCGTTGCAGCTTGAGCGTCTCGACGTAGACGGCGATCCAGTCGGCATGCAGGCTGGCCGCCAGGCGGGCGGCGGCGCGCACCAGGCGGTCGCCGCCGGCGCCCGGGCCGACGCAGACCAGCAGCCGTTCCTTGGCCTGCCAGACCTCGTGGATGGCCTGGTCGCTGCGGTATTCGCGCATCTGGGCGTCGACCCGGTCGGCGGTGCGGCGCAGGGACAGCTCGCGCAGGGCGATCAGGTTGCCCTTGCGGAAGAAGTTGCGGATCGCCCGCTCGGCCTGGTGGGCGAGGTAGACCTTGCCCTCCTTCATGCGCTGGAGCAGTTCGTCCGGCGGCAGGTCGACCAGGGCGACCTCGTCGGCGTGCTCGAACACCCGGTCGGGCAGGGTCTCGCGGACCTGGATGCCGGTGATGCCGCCGACGATGTCGTTGAGGCTCTCCAGGTGCTGTA
>JBAZLW010000314.1:0-3368 GCA_041650095.1 Hydrogenophilaceae bacterium
GATGGCATGGATGACCGGCGACAGCAGTCCGGCGTGGCGCGGGGTGCGGATCACATGCACCGCCTCCGCCTCGCCAAAATGGCTGTCGAGGTCGGCGAAGACGTAGAGCTGGCCGCCGCGGGCGCGCACTTCCTGCATGTTGGACTTCACCTTTTCCAGCAGGCTGTCGTTGGGGGCGATCACCACCACCGGCATCTTCTCGTCGACCAGCGCCAGTGGTCCGTGCTTCAGCTCGCCGGCCGGGTAGGCCTCGGCGTGGATGTAGGAGATCTCCTTGAGCTTGAGCGCGCCTTCCAGGGCGATCGGGTAGTGCAGGCCGCGGCCGAGGAACAGTGCGTGCTCCTTGTCGGCGAACTGATCGGCCCAGACCTTGATCTGCGGCTCCAGGTTGAGGGCGTGCTGGACGCTGCCGGGCAATTGGCGCAAGGCCTCGATGTGACCCTGTTCGGCCGCGCTGTTCAAGTGGCCACGCCGCTTGGCCAGGGTCAGGGCCAGGATGTACAGGGCACACAACTGGGTGGTGAAGGCCTTGGTCGAGGCGACCCCGATCTCGGCCCCGGCGCGGGTGTAGAACACCAGTTTCGAGGCGCGCGGAAGGGCGCTTTCCTGGACGTTGCAGATCGACAGGGTGTGCTCATGGCCGAGCGCCTTGGCGCGCTTCAGCGCCTCCATGGTGTCCAGCGTCTCGCCCGACTGGGAGATGGTGACCACCAGTTGGCGCGGGTTGGGAATCGAGTCGCGGTAGCGGTATTCGTGGCCCAACTCGACGTTGCAGGGGATGCGGGCCAGGGTCTCCAGCCACTGGCGGCCGACCAGGCCGGCGTAATAGCTGGTACCGGAGGCCAGGATCAGCACACTGTCGACCTGCTCGAACACGGCCGCCGCCTCGGCGCCGAACAGCGCCGGGTCGACGCCGGCGTCGATCACCCCCTCCAGGGTGTCGGCGGTGGCGCGCGGCTGTTCGTGGATCTCCTTCTGCATGTAGTGGTCGTACGGACCCAGCTCGATGGCGTCGGTGGAGACCTCGGACAGGCGCTCCTCCCGCTCTACCGGTAGACCGTCGCGGTCGACGATGCGCACCCCCTCCCGGGTTACTGCGGCGACATCGCCCTCGTCCAGATAGACCACCCGGCGCGTTTCCGAGAGCAGGGCCGAGACGTCCGAGGCAAAGAAGTTTTCCCCTTCGCCGCGACCGATCAGCAACGGACAGCCCATGCGGGCACAGCACAGCAGATCGGGCGAAGCCAGGGCCACCACGCCGATGGCATAGGCGCCGCGCAATTCGGCCACCGCCTTGCGGGTGGCCTCGACCAGATCGCCGGACTGGCTGTAGAAATGATGCACGAGGTGGGCGATCACCTCGGTGTCGGTCTGCGACTCGAAGACATAACCCAGGCCGGTCAGCCGGTTGCGCTGTTCCTCGTGGTTTTCGATGATGCCGTTGTGGACCACGGCGATCTCGCCCTTCGAGATGTGCGGATGGGCGTTGTATTCGGTGACGCCGCCGTGGGTGGCCCAGCGGGTGTGGCCGATGCCGAGCGGCCCGGCCAGGCCCTGGGCTGCGGCGCCGGCCGCCATCTCGGCCACCCGGCCAACCCGGCGTACCCGTTCCAGCTTGCCGTCATGCAATACGGCCGCACCGGCCGAGTCGTAGCCCCGGTATTCAAGCCGCCTCAGGCCCTCGACGATGACCGGGACGATGTCGCGTTGGGCTATGGCCCCGACAATTCCACACATGTTTGAAACTCCCTTATTTTGTTTTTTTCACCGGCCGCTGCCAGCCGGGCAGGGTCAGCTGCTTGGCCCGCGACAGGGTCAGTTGCCCCGGCGGGGCATCCTTGGTCAGGGTGGTGCCGGCGCCGAGGGTGGCGCCCTTGCCCACGGTGACCGGGGCGACCAGTTGGGTATCGGAACCGATGAAGGCCTCGTCCTCGATCACGGTGCGGTGCTTGTTGGCGCCGTCGTAGTTGCAGGTGATGGTGCCAGCGCCGATGTTGACCTTGCGGCCCACGGTGGCATCGCCAACATAGGACAGGTGGTTGATCTTGGAGTTGAAGCCGACCTGGGCATTCTTCAGTTCCACGAAGTTGCCAATATGGGCCGCCTCGGCCAGTTCGGTGCCGGGTCGGAGGCGGGCGTAGGGGCCGATGATGGCGTTGGCGCCGATGCGGGCACCGTCGATATGACAGAATGGCTTGATCTCGACGCCGTTGCCAATTTCCACGTCCTTCACCACTGAGTTAGCGCCCACTCTCACGTTATCGCCCAGGACCACATGACCTTCGAATACGCAGTTGACGTCGATCAGGCAGTCTCGGCCGCACTCAAGGCTGCCCCGGACGTCCAGCCGGGCCGGATCGATCAGGGTGACGCCCTCGGCCATCAGTGCCTCGGCGAGGCTGGCTTGCAGGCGGCGTTCCAGGCCGGCCAGCTGGGCACGGCTGTTCACCCCGAGCACTTCCCACTCCGACGCGGGATGGCAAGGGAGTATGCGCTCGCCCTCGGCGGCCGCCATGGCGATCACGTCGGTCAGGTAGTACTCGCCCTGGGCGTTGCTGTTGGTCAGGCGCGCCAGCCAGCCGGCCAGCTTGGCCCCGGACAGGCACAGTATCCCGGTGTTGACCTCGTGAATGGCTAGTTCATCGGGGCTGGCGTCCTTATGTTCGACGATGCGCTCGACCTGGCCGCGGGCATTGCGGACGATGCGGCCATAGCCGGCGGGATCGTCCAACTTCACAGTCAACAGGGCGATCGCGCCTTCACCTGCAATCAGAACCATCTCCTGCAGGGTTTCCGGGCGGATCAGGGGCACATCACCATACAGGATCAGGACATTGCCACCAGTATCGACATGCGGCATGGCCTGCTGGACGGCGTGGCCCGTACCCAGTTGGGGTTCCTGGAGGGCCCAGGCGATATCGCTGCGGTCGACCGCCTTGGGCAACACCTCGCCGCCGTGGCCGTAAACGACGCAGATCCTTTCCGGCTTCAGGCTATCGGCAGCGGCCAGGACATGGCCGATCAGCGGCCGTCCCGCCAGTGGATGCAACACCTTGGGCTGTTCGGATTTCATCCGGGTGCCCCTGCCGGCGGCAAGGATGACTACATTAAGCGGTGAGGTCATTAGGTCCGGTAATCCGGTTAATCAGTCCCGAAATTATACGGTTTGGAAAATGCAAAAGGGCAGCCTGGGCTGCCCTTTTGCTTACCGCAAGGCGTGCTAGTGGCGATGACGGCGCAGCTTGTCGATCGCCTGCAGCTGGGCCACGGCCTGGGCCAGTTCGGCCTGGGCCTGGGCGTATTCCATGGCGCCGGTCCGGTTGGCCATGGCCTCCTCAGCCTGTTTCTTGGCCTCCAGGACCCGGGCT
>JBAZLW010000315.1:0-3366 GCA_041650095.1 Hydrogenophilaceae bacterium
TTCATGAAGGTGGACTTGCCGCAGCCGTTGGCCCCGATCAGGCCATAACGGTTGCCGTCGCCGAACTTGACGTTGACGTTTTCGAACAGGGGCTTGGCCCCGAACTGCATGGTGATATTGGAAGCGGTAAGCACGGCGAACCTCGATAAGACAAGCCGGGCATTTTACCCGATCCCCCCGCGTTCCTGCCTGGCTGGCGCCAGGCGGCCACCGTCAGGCGGCGGCCAGGGCCTTGACCAGCACCTTGGACCGGCGCTGCCAGTTGTACATCTCCTTGCGCGCGGCCGGCAGGTCGTCCGGGTTGGCGAGCACGAAACCGTGCTCGATGAACCAGTGCGCGGTGCGGGTGGTGAGCACGAACAGGCGGGTCAGACCCTGCTCGCGGGCGGCCTCCTCGACCGCATGCATCAGGGCCTCGCCCCGGCCGCCACCCTGGAAGTCGGGGTGCACGGCCAGGCAGGCCATCTCGCCGGCACGGGCGTCAGGGAAGGGATACAGGGCGACGCAGCCGATCATCCGACCGTCCAGTTCGGCGACGAAAAACCGTTCGATCTCCTGTTCCAGCAGCTCGCGCGGCCGGTGCACCAGCACCCCCGCCTGCTCCAGGGGCTCGATCACCTGGAGCACGCCGCCGACGTCGTCGATGCTGGCCGGGCGCAGGGTCTCCACCGACTGCCGGGTGACCATGGCGCCCACCCCTTCGTGGGTGAACAGTTCCATCAGCAGGGCGCCGTCGACATCGGCGCTGACCAGGTGCGCTCGCGCCACGCCCTTCTTGCACGCCTTCACCGCATGCGGCAGGTAGAGTTTCAGGTCGCCCTCGGGCAGTTCGCGCACCAGCTTGAGCGCCTGGCTGGCGGTGAGCCGGTTGATTGGCCGGCCATTGGCGTCCTCGGTCTTGCCCTTGTCGAGGATGAACACCAGCTTTTCCGCCTCCAGCGCGATCGCCGCCGCGGTGGCCACCTCTTCCAGGGTCAGGTTGAACACCTCGCCGGTGGGCGAATAGCCGATCGGCGAGACCAGGACGATTTCGCCGGCATCGAGCCGGCTCTTGATGGCGTCGGCGGCGATCTTGCGCACCTCGCCGGTGAACAGCAGATCGACGCCGTCGACCACGCCGGCCGGCTGGGCGGTGACATAGTTGCCCGAGGCGACCCGGATCTCGGCGCCGGCCATGGGGGTGTTGGGCAGTCCGATCGAAAGCATGCTTTCGATGTCCACCCGCACCGAACCGACCGCGTCCTTGACGTGTTCCAGGGTGTCGGCGTCGGTGACCCGCTTGCCCTGGACGTACTGCGCCTCGCCGCCGCTGGCGGTCAGGCGCTCCTCGACCTGCGGCCGCACGCCGTGGGCCAGGACCAGACGGACGCCGAGCGCGCTGAGCAGGTTGACGTCGTGGATGAAGTCGACAAAGTCGTCGCGCAACATGGCGTCGCCGCCGAAGGCGACCACGAAGGTCTTGCCGCGGAAGGCATGGATGTAGGGTGCGGCGGCGCGGAACCAGTCCACGAAGCCGGACATGTCGGATAGGCTGGGGGTTCCGGGCATGATCTTCCGCTGTATTTGTTCGGTATCCCGATTATGCCTAAAAACAGGCCCTTAGATATCGCCCCACATGCCCTGGATCACCGCCATGGCCGTGATGGCGGCGGTCTCGGTACGCAATATGCGCGGCCCCAGCGAGAGCGGCTGGAAGCCGAGCCGGCGCACGGCTTCGCGCTCGTTCGGGTCGAAGCCGCCTTCCGGGCCGGCCAACAGGGTGACGGATTCCGCCGGCGCCGGCAGCTCGCGCAGGCGCACGCTGGCCTCCGGGTCGAGCAGCAGCCGGGTGCCGGTCCTGGCGGAGGCGGTCGCTAGCCATTCCGGGAAATCCAGGATGGCGGCCACCTCGGGCAGATGATTGCGGCCGCACTGCTCGCAGGCCGAGATCACCACGCCCTGCCAGTGCTGCCGGCGCTTGTGCCGTTTTTCCTCGTCCAGGCGCACGATGGTGCGCCGCATCATGACCGGCTGGATGCGCGTCACCCCCAGCTCCACCGCCTTTTGCAGGGTGTAGTCCATGCGCTCGCCGCTGGAGACGCCCTGGGCCAGGGTGATGGCCAGCGGCGATTCCCGCCCGGGCGCACACACCGCCTTGAGCTGGACCTCGGCCCCCTTGCCGGTCTTGAACAACTGGCCCAGGCATTCCGTGCCATCGCCGTTGAACAGGATCACGTCGTCGCCGTCGCGCAGGCGCAGTACCCCCACGGCATGGCGGGCGACGGCATCGGGGAGCGCGACCTGACGTCCGGACGGCAGAGGCATGGCGCAGTAGAAGCGGGGAATGGGCATGGTGCGGGAACGGGTGGGTTTGGATGGTATTATCGACCGAAACGCTTCTGCGGAGGATTCAAATGGTGCGGATGGAAACCCCGGTATGCGATTTCGGCTGGCCGGCCCCCGACTTCGACCTGCCCGGCGTCGACGGCAAGCGCTACACCTTGAAGGACGCGGCCGGCCCCAACGGCCTGCTGGTGATGTTCATCTGCAACCATTGCCCCTATGTGCAGGCGGTCATCCAGCGCATCGTGCGCGACGTCGGCGATCTCAAGACCAAGGGCGTCGGCGCCATCGCCATCATGTCGAACGACCCCACCGACTACCCCGAGGATTCCTTCGACCACATGAAGCGGGTGGCGTCGGAGCTGAAGTTCCCCATGCCCTACGTGATCGACGAGAGCCAGGCCGTCGCCAAGGCCTATGGCGCCGTCTGCACCCCGGACTTTTTCGGCTTCAACGGCCGCCTGGAACTGCAATATCGCGGCCGCCTCGACGAGTCGCGCAAGGAGGCCGCCCCCGAGGGTGTTCGCCGTGACCTCTACGAGGCCATGAAGCAGGTCGCCGAGACCGGCCGGGGGCCGGCCGAGCAAATCCCCAGCATGGGTTGTTCGATTAAATGGAAAGGCTAGCAAGGCAGATGCAAGAGACAAGACGCAAGATTCAAGAACCCCCGCCTTCCCTTGCATCTTGCCACTCCTGACCATGACCCCTCTCCTTGCCCAAGTCATCGCCGCCGTGCGCGCCGTCGGCCGCGACGAGGTCATGCCGCGCTACCTGAAGGTGGCGCATGCCCGCAAGGACGACGGCAGCCTGTTCACCGAGGCCGACCTGGCGGCGCAAAATGCCCTGATCGAGCGACTGACCGCCATCGCGCCCTACCCGGTCCTGGGCGAGGAGATGGATGACCAGGTCCACAAGCGGCTTTGGCATGAGGGTGCCGATGGCCTGTGGTGCGTCGACCCGATCGACGGCACCACCAATTTCGTCAGCGGCATGCCCTTCTTCGCCATGTCGATCGCCCTGATGAAGCAGGGCCGGCCGGTCCTG
>JBAZLW010000316.1:0-3332 GCA_041650095.1 Hydrogenophilaceae bacterium
ACGGCGTCGGCCGCTATCAGCTCCTGGGCGAAACCCTGGACGACGCCGCCGGTGAGGCCTTCGACAAGACCGCGCAACTGCTCGGCCTCGGCTATCCGGGCGGGCCGGCGATCTCGAAGCTGGCCGAAGCAGGCGATGCCTACCGATATAAATTGCCCCGGCCGATGCTCAATTCGGGCGACCTCGATTTCAGCTTCGCCGGCCTCAAGACCGCCGTGCTGACCCTGGTCAAGCGGGAAGGCCTGGCTCATGCCGCCGACATCGCCGCCGCGTTCCAGCTGGCGGCGGTGGAGGTGCTGGCGGCCAAGTCGGCGGCGGCGCTGCGGCAAAGCGGCCTGAAGCGCCTGGTGGTGGCCGGCGGCGTGGGCGCCAACCGGCAATTGCGCGAGCGCCTTAACGCAGAGGCCAGGCGCCACCGCTACGAGGTCTTTTACCCGCCGCTGGATCTATGCACCGACAATGGCGCCATGATCGCCTACGCCGGGGCGCTGCGCATGGGCGACGCCCAGCCCGGCGACGGCCGCTTTTCGATCCGGCCTCGTTGGGAACTGGGCGAACTCACGGCACCCTGACGGCTTCCCCCATCCCAAAAATCATCCCCCGCATGCGGGGGATGATGATGTGCGGCCTGGGATTCGCGCCAGACGCCTTACTGCATGCCGCAGCGTTCGTTGGCTGAGGCCAGGATGGCGTCGACCTGAGCCTGGGGCAGTACCTGCGCCTGATAGCTCACGTCCTGGCTGGCCAGGTTGCGGGCGAAGGCGCGCAGGTGATTGCGCGAAGCACATTGCAGGCGGCCGTATGTCTGCGCCAGGTCGGCATGCTTCGTCGCGGCGATGGCCCCATCCAGATCCTGGATGTCGACCTCCTCGACCAGCCCACCGACCTGCAGGGCCACGATGAGGGAGGCCATGCCCTGGCCGAGCAGGTCGTTGTAGAGCGCCTGCAGTTCGGGGTTGTTGAAGCGGCCCAGCTCAGGCAAGGCCGGATCGGTGATCTTGTAGGTGGCAAGGGCGCTGCCCAGGGTGGAGAAATGGGTTTCCTCGCTCGACGAGATGTTGGCGAACACCTGCCTGGCCCATTGGTTGTTGAAGCTGATGTAGAGGTCCCGGGCCAGCTTTTCCTCCTCGCGCATGAAGGTCAGGTGGGCGGCCTCCTGGTCGCTCAGCGGCGTCACGGTGGTCTTCTTGGCCTGACCGGCCAGGGCGGCACCGGCAGGCAACATGACGAGGGCCAGCATAGCGGCCATAACAAATGATTTCATCTTGATCCTTTCGAGATTGAGGCTCTCCTCCTCGATCGGGATGAAACCACAGCCGAGTCTGCCTGGCTCTGCGGCAAAACGTCGCGGCTAGCGCAGCTTGAGCATCACCATAAGATCATGCAGCCAGGCCAGGGCCAGGTCCGGCACGAACAGCAGATAGGATACGACGGCCATCGCCACCAGCAGCAGGACGCTCCACAGCACGCTTTCCGGATGCAGCACGCCCCAGTAGCGCATGGCCAGGAAGACCGCATCCTTGCGATGCTCGGTCAGGCGCAGCCAGCGCGTGGTAATGTTGGCGAACAGGTACACCACGTAGCCCCCGGTCAGGGCGGCGAGCACGACGCGGAATATGGTGAGCGGATCGAGCGGCCCGCCGGCCTCCTGGCTGCGGAAAAACAGCGACACCACGCCCACCGCCAGCGAGGCCACGAAGGCCAGGCCGATATTGACCACCATGCGTCGCCGTTCGCGGGCCAGGTCCTTCTGGCGCTCGACGAAAAAGCCATCCACTTCCACCTTGAAGTACTCGGTCTTTTCCTCGACCAGTTCGGAAATCTCCCGCTTCATCACCTGGATGCGATCATCGAGCACGGCGGACAACTTGTCGGCGGCATAGTCCACCAGTTCCTTGACGTCGTCCTTGGTGAACTGGCGCTGGTTGTGCAATTCGACGGAGATCTTGTCCAGCTTGGCATCGATCTCCTTGCTGGCGCCGGCGACGACCTCCTTCAGTTCCTGTCCGGCGGCGTGCACGCCTTCCTGAACCACCGAGGACAAACGCTCGCCGGCGCGGTCGATGGCGGACTCCGAGGCGGACGTCAGGCTATCCCTGGCGTAGTCGATGTCCTTCTGGAACCAGGCCATTATGGAACCTCCACGAATTGCGTCCGCGCCGGACTCATCCGGAGCTTCCCTTCCTCTGTTTGAAGGCGGCCTCCTCGCCCGACAACAGACGCGCGATGTTGGCCTTGTGACGCCAGAAGATCAGGACCGCCAGTCCGCTTATGGCGAGGGTCCCGACCGGATTGCCCTCGATCAGCCAGGCGTAGATCGGCGCCACCCCGGCGGCAAGCAGCGCGGACAGCGACGACACCCGGGTGACGGCAAACGCCAGCAGCCAGGTCGCCGCGCAGGCCAGGCCCAGCCACAGGTTCAGTGCCAGCAACAGGCCCAGCGCCGTGGCCACGCCCTTGCCGCCCTGGAAGCCGAAGAACACCGGCCAGATGTGTCCGAGCAGGACGGCCAGCCCGGCCAGCGCCGGCAGGTAATCGGGCAGGCCGTAGGCCGCCATCGCCCACTTCGCCAGGAGTACCGCCGCCACGCCCTTCAAGGCGTCGCCCAGCAGGGTCAGCCCGGCCACAGCCTTGCGGCCGCTGCGCAGCACATTGGTGGCACCCGGATTGCCGGAGCCATAGCCGCGCGGATCGGGCATCCCGAAGGCCTTGGACAGGATCACGGCGAAAGACAGGGAACCGATCAGGTAAGCGATTAAAACGGTCAGGATGGATGCGATCATGAGTAAAATACTGGGCCTTATCTCTTGGTCCGTGCCATGGACATACTGTTTCTCAGGGATTTCCGACTCGAAACCATTATCGGATTATATGAATGGGAGCGCAAAGCGCCGCAGCCCATTCTGATCGACCTGGAAATCGGGCTCTACGACCACAAGGCCGGCCACAGCGACGACATCCACGACACCATCGACTATGGCAAGGTGGCCGAGCGCATCCGGGCCTTCGCCAACAGCCAGTCCTTCCATCTGGTCGAGACGCTGGGCGAGCACATCGCCGACATCGTCCGCACCGAGTTCGGCGCGCCCTGGGTGCGGGTCACCCTGCGCAAGCTGGCCATCATGCGCGGGGTCAAGGAACTGGGCATCATCATCGAACGCGGCAGCCGGCTCTAGCCAGGCCATGCTGCCGGCCGATTACGCCTTTGTCGGCGCCGTTCTGCTCGGCGCCTATTTCATCCGCGGCATCTCCGGCTTCGGCTCCGGCCTGGTGGCGGTGCCGCTGCTGGCGCTGAAACTGCCGCTCACCTTCGTCGTCCCGCTCATCCTGCT
>JBAZLW010000317.1:0-3306 GCA_041650095.1 Hydrogenophilaceae bacterium
TCCATTTCGACTCGCCGTCCGCCAGCGCGGTCTTGCCGTCCAGCGAGGACGCCGTCTTCAGCCGGACCCAGGGCCGGCCGCGGGTCATCCGGGCGATGAAGCCGATGTTGAGCTCGCGCGCCTCCGTTTCCATCAGGCCGACCTCGGCCCGGACCCCAGCCAGGGTGAGCAACTGGATGCCCTGGCCCGACACCTGGGGGTTGGGATCGGTCATCGCCGCGACCACGCGGGTGACGCCGGCATCGACCAGGGCATTGGCGCAGGGCGGGGTGCGGCCGTGATGGCTGCACGGCTCCAGGGAGACATAGGCGGTGGCGCCGCGCGCCTGTGCGCCGGCTGCGCGCAGGGCATGGACCTCGGCATGCGGCTCGCCGGCCCGCTCGTGCCAGCCCTCGCCGACCACCGCGCCGTCCCGGACCAGGACGCAGCCGACCCGCGGGTTGGGCGAGGCCGTATTGAGCCCCCGTTCGGCCAGGCGGATGGCCCGGGCCATGTGGTCGTGGTCGGCGGCGGAAAAGCTCATTGGTCGAGGTCTTTGATGGCGTCGCGGAAATCGTCGACGTCCTGGAAGCTGCGGTAGACCGAGGCGAAGCGGATATAGGCCACCTTGTCCAGCTTGCGCAGGGCGTTCATCACCATCTCGCCCAGGGCACGCGAGGGGATCTCACGTTCACCCAGGCTGAGCAGCTTCTGCCTGATCTGCGCCACCGCCTCTTCCATCAACTCCACCGGCACCGGCCGCTTGTGCAAGGCACGAGTGAAGCCCTCGCGCAGCTTGGCCTCGGAGAACTCCTCGCGGATGCCGTTGGCCTTGACCACCTGGGGCAGCCGGATGTCGGCCGTCTCGAAGGTGGTAAAGCGCTTCTCGCAGACGGCGCAGCGGCGCCGGCGACGGATCGAGGTGCCGTCCTCGGACAGACGGGTCTCGATGACCTGGGTATCGGCGTCGCCGCAGAAGGGACACTTCATGGCATGAGCGGAGAGTCGAGGGCCGAGAGTCGAGAGAGGGTTGTTCTCTCCACTCTCAACTCTTCACTCTCGACTGTCACTTCCCGTACACGGGAAATTTCGCACACAGCCTCTGCGCCTCGGCGGCGACGCGGGCGATCACCGACTCGTCGTTGGGCGCGTCGAGCACGTCGGCGATCAGATGGGCCAGGGCTTCCGCTTCCGGCTCCTTGAAGCCGCGCGTGGTCATGGCCGGGGTGCCGAGACGGATGCCGGAGGTGACGAAGGGCTTCTGCGGATCGTTCGGGATGGAATTCTTGTTCACCGTGATGTGGGCCTTGCCCAGGGCCGCCTCCGCCTCCTTGCCGGTCAAGTTCTTGGTCTGCAGGTCGACCAGGAAGACGTGGCTCTCGGTGTGGCCGGAGACGATGCGCAGACCGCGCTCGGACAGTACCTTGGCCATGACGATGGCGTTGGCGCAGACCTGTTCCTGGTAGTGCTTGAACTCCTTGCTGGCCGCCTCCTTGAAGGCCACCGCCTTGCCGGCGATGACGTGTTCGAGCGGGCCGCCCTGGAGGCCGGGGAAGATGGCGGAGTTGATCGCCTTCTCGTGCTCGGCCTTCATCAGGATGATGCCGCCGCGCGGGCCGCGCAGGGTCTTGTGGGTGGTCGAGGTGACCACGTCGGCATGGGGCACCGGGTTCGGATACACCCCGGCGGCGATCAGGCCGGCGTAGTGGGCCATGTCGACCATGAAGATGGCGCCGATTTCCTTGGAGATCTTGGCGAAGCGGGCGAAATCGATGCGCAGGGCGAAGGCGGAGGCGCCGGCAATGATCAGCTTGGGCTTGTGTTCGCGCGCCTTGGCCTCCATGGCCGCGTAGTCGATGTTCTCGTTGGCGTCGAGGCCGTAGGCGACCACGTTGAACCACTTGCCGGACATGTTGAGCGCCATGCCGTGGGTGAGGTGGCCGCCCTCGGCCAGGCTCATGCCCATGATGGTGTCGCCCGGCTTCAGGAAGGCCATGAACACCGCCTGGTTGGCCTGGGAGCCGGAGTTGGGCTGGACGTTGGCGGCCTCGGCGCCGAACAGCTTCTTGACCCGGTCGATGGCCAGTTGCTCGACCATGTCGACCCATTCGCAGCCGCCGTAATAGCGCTTGCCGGGATAGCCCTCGGCGTACTTGTTGGTCAGGCAGGAACCCTGGGCCTCCATCACCGCCGGACTGGTGTAGTTCTCGGAGGCGATCAGCTCGATGTGGTCTTCCTGGCGCTTGGCCTCGCCCTGGATGGCAGCCCAGAGTTCGGGATCGGTATTCTTGATGGTGTGGTCGGCGGCGAACATGATGGTAAAAAGCCCGAAAAATCAAAGGCGGGATTCTACCGTGCCGTTGTTCTTCTGGCGATGCCGGCCGGTCAACTGCGGAAGATGAAGTACACCGCGCCCATCAGGCACAGGCCGGCCCAGAGAAAATCCAGCTTCACCGGCTCATGCATGTATAGAACAGCGAACGGCACGAATACCGACAGGGTGATGACCTCCTGCAGGATCTTCAACTGAGGCAGCGACAACATGGTGTAGCCGATCCGGTTGGCCGGCACCTGCAGCAGGTACTCGAACAGGGCCACGCCCCAGCTGGCCAGGGCGGCGATCCACCAGGGCCGGTCGGACAGGTGTTTGAGATGGGCGTACCAGGCCATGGTCATAAACAGATTCGACAGGGCCAGGAGGAATACGGTCTTGAGGATGACAGCGTTCATGGCACCGGATGATACCTTTCCACACCGTAGGAGCCAGCTCCAGCTCGCGAATAACCGGTCTGATCGCGAGCGGGAGCGCTCCTACAAGGGTCTCAGCGGCCGCCGCTCACCGCCGCCAGGATGCCCTGCAATAGTGCGGTCGCCGTGGGCGGACAGCCCGGCACCTCGACGTCGACCGGGATCACGTTGGCCACCCGGCCGCAGGAGGCGTAGCTTTCTCCGAAGAGGCCGCCGTTGCAGCCGCAATCGCCCATCGCCACCACCCATTTCGGTTCCGGCGTGGCCTCATAGGTCCGTTTCAGCGCCGTCTCCAGGTTGCGCGAGACCGGCCCGGTCACCAGCAGGACGTCGACATGGCGCGGGCTGGCGGCGAACTTCACGCCCAAGCCCTCGATGTTGTACTGGGGGCTGTTCAAGGCGTGGATCTCCAGCTCGCAGCCGTTGCAGGAACCGGCATCGACGTGACGGATCGCCACCGCCTGGCCGAACACCTTGAGGATGTCCGCATGCAGTTCCTGCTCGCGCACCCGCATCGACAGGTCGGCGGCCGGGGCCGGCTCGGAGACGAAGCCGGTCTTGAAAATCTTTTGCAGTATG
>JBAZLW010000318.1:0-3296 GCA_041650095.1 Hydrogenophilaceae bacterium
TATATTTCGCCCATGCCTTTTACTATAACGGGCTCCCCGAGCGTTTACGGGTATCGATAAATTTTTGGAAGAGGAAGGAGACACCATGCGGAATTTCATTTCCGTTAGTACCGGTTTTGCTCTGCTCGCCGCGTTGCTGGTCAACGTTGCAGCCGCCGCCGAGCCTGCCAAGGAAGAGACGGGCAAGGACATCGCCTATGACAACAAGAAGGGCAACTGCCTGGCCTGCCATGCCATGCCGACCATGGCCGATGCCGAGCAGCCCGGCAACAGCGGGCCGCCGCTGATCGCCATGAGCGCCCGCTTCCCGGACAAGAAGGTGCTGCGTGCCAAGATATGGGATGCCACCGCGACCAATCCGGGCACGATCATGCCCCCCTTCGGCAAGCACAAGGCGCTGACCGAGGCACAGATCGACAAGGTCATCGATTTTATCTACGGCCTTTGAAAAATTGACAGAGACTAGGAGCAGACATGAACAATGATCGCAGGAAGATACTCAAGGGCGCAGGCGCTGCCGGCATGGTGACGGTGGCGGTGGCGGCCGGGCTGCTGAAGCCGGGCGCGGTGTGGGCGGCGGGCTGGAACAAGGCGGCCTTTGATGCCAAGGATATGGCCGGCGCGCTGGCCGGCGTGGGCGGTGCGGGTGCGGCCGAGAACGGCCAGATCACCGTGAAGGCCCCCGATATTGCCGAGAACGGCGCGGTGGTGCCGGTGGAAGTGATTTCCGCGATTCCGGGCACCGAGCACATCATCATCCTGGCCGAGAAGAACGGCTTCCCGCTGATTGCCGACTTCGGTCTGTCGAACGGTGCCGAAGGCTACGTGTCGACCCGGATCAAGATGGGCGCGACGTCGAACGTGCGCGCGGTGGTAAAGGCGGGCGGCAAGATCTACACGGCGTCCAAGGAAGTCAAGGTCACCATCGGCGGCTGCGGCGGTTAAGGATGTATGCCTTATCCCCCTCTCCCGCAGGCGGGAGAGGGCAGGGGTGAGGGAGCAACCGACGCACACGCGAATACGTAACGAATACGGAAGGAAACAAAGATGGCTGGAATGAAGATACGTGCCTCGATGGCCGGCGACAGTGCCGAGATCAAGTGCCTGATGAACCACGTGATGGAGACGGGCCTGCGCAAGGATGCCAAGACGGGCGAGATGGTGCCTGCGCACCACATCACCAACGTGACGGCGACGGTGGGCGGCAAGGTGGTGCTGGACGCGCAGTGGGGCGGCGGCATTTCCAAGAACCCGTACCTGGCGTTCAAGGTGAAGGGTGCCAAGGCCGGCGACAAGGTGGTGATCAACACCGTCGACAACAAGGGCGAGAAGGATAGCGCCGAAGCCAGCATCGGCTAAGGTGGTGCCGAAAACCGGGCCCATACGGGCCCGGTTTTATATCAGCATGAGACCGGATAGGGTCGGCCGTGCTGATTCGTCGACATGATATAGACGGAGGAGATTGCTGTGCGCGTCAACCTCACCGTTCTGTTCTGCCTGTTTGTCAGTCCCTCTGCCCTTCTGGCGTCGGAGGATTTC
This sequence comes from Hydrogenophilaceae bacterium, assembly GCA_041650095.1. Classification (GTDB taxonomy): domain Bacteria; phylum Pseudomonadota; class Gammaproteobacteria; order Burkholderiales; family Thiobacillaceae; genus Parasulfuritortus. Next base: position 1,540 of record JBAZLW010000318.1, read on the forward strand.
AAGCCGGTCAATATCACCCAGGTTCTGCCTCGGGTCGAGGTGATGCACCACGGCAAGAAGGTCATCATCGAGCGCAATCCTGACCCCGACAACATGGTCGATCCGGATTATTCACTGACCTCAAGACCCTGCCCACCCTATTGCATCCAGCCCATGCTGATTGCCCCGGGTGTGGAAACCATAGGCGAACTGGAGGTCATCCAGTATCTCAAGCAGGCCGTGGCCGATAGCTCCATCCTGGTGATCGATTCCCGCGACGGCGATTGGCCCCTGCGTAGCGGCATCATTCCCGGCTCGACATCGATTCCCTGGACGGAGTTGCATCCGGGACACAACGACTCCGACAAGATCGCCGATATTCTCGCCTTGCGATTCGGCGCGGCGCGTTTCGGCGGGTTGTGGAATTTCGAGAATGCGCGTACCTTGGTTTTTTACTGCAACGGTCCCTGGTGCGGGCAGTCGCCGACCAATATCAAGCAGCTGTTGGCCTATGGCTATCCCGCGGACAAACTCAAGTGGTACCGAGGCGGCATGCAGGACTGGAAAGTCCTGGGCCTGACCACGGTGCCGGCCAAGTAGTGTGAATCAAAACCTCTAAAGGAAGAGACTGATGAAACGTGTTGTCATGCTGTTGTCGTCCGTGTTGTTGGTGGTCGCGGCCCATGCCGCCGAGATGCAAGCCCCCGCGAAGAACCCCTACCTGGCCGATGTCCCAGTCTCCGTCGGTCCAATGACCTTGCCGATCTCGCCCAGTGGCCGCGGCACCCGACCCTATGAGATGTCGCGCATCATCCCGCCGGAGGAAAAGGCCAAGATGATGAAGCAGATGATGCCGATGATGAGCATGGCGACCCGCATGGATGTCAAGGACGTCATGAACATGATGTCCACCAAGTACAAGGTCAAGCCGGGCCTCAGCTTCGATGATGTGGTCGAATCGATGAAACTGCGCGCCAACCAGTTGAACTTCAAGCTGGTCGGCCATTCGCCGATGTGGAAGGACATCCAGGTCGTACTCGGCGATACGGACGCCCCGCGTATGGAGGTGTTCCATTACTGCGATATCGCCGCAGGCCGCGAGGTGCTGAAGTACGCACCGGAGGCTCTGATCTTCCTGCCCTGCCGGATCGGCATCATGGAAGACGCCGACAAGAATCTCTGGGTCATGACCCTGGACTGGGACACCGCCTGGCTGGATTCGATCTCGGGCAAGATGGGCGCACCGGATAACCTGGTGAAGTCCGCTGCCGATATCCGGGACAAGATGGACAACATCATGAAGGCCGCCGCCGCCGGCGACCTGTAACCGATTTCCCAGCAGGAGTCAGCAATGAACCACAAGAAACTCGCGCTTGTACTGGCGCTCGCCGCCAGTCCGGCCATGGCTGGATTCGAGTCCATGATGAACCCGATGGGGATGATGAATCCTGCGGCCATGATGAATCCCATGACCATGATGGCCGCCCCGATGGGCATGGGGATGATGAACCCCATGGGCATGGGTGGCGGCATGATGAATCCCTTGACCATGGCAGCGCCGCTGATGGGCATGGGCGCCATGGGCCCGGCCATGCAGATGGCGCCGAGTCTGATGAGTTTCAGCCACCAGATGCCTCAGATGATGACCAATCCCTACATGGGCGGACCCATGTCGGGCATGCAGTCCGGCTTCATGGGCATGCCGATGCAGATGCCGTTTATGCCTGCGGCTCCGGCCCAGGGCGCCCCTGCGCCATCGTTCATGCCCTTCGCCGGAC
>JBAZLW010000319.1:0-3295 GCA_041650095.1 Hydrogenophilaceae bacterium
GACCTGGGCCAGGCCCTGCTCGGCACGCAGCAGATGAGGCCCGTCCGGAATGGCGACCAGGACGTTTTCCAGCGCCTGGTTGCCGTGCGCCAGGTCGGCCAGGGCATGGCGCGGGGTCAGGCCAAGCTGGCCGGCCACGTTATGCGGGCCGGGGGCCTCGTCAATCAGGCAGACGTGGTTGCCGCGCAGGGACAGGGCGAAGGCGATGCCGGCGGCGGCGGTGGCGTTCAGGTCGGCGTCGGGCCCGAACAGGCCAACGGCGCGAAAGCTTTTGTGCCCGCCGAGCAGGCGACGCAATCCGGCCGCCTGGTCGTCCGGTTCAAGCCGCCGCACCGAAGGCACCCTGAGCGGAATAGCGTTCGTCCGGCGTCCGTGCCTCGGCTGCCGCCATGAGTACCGGATAGTCGTCATCATCCGCTACGAAGGCGGCTCCGGCCGCACCCGGGCGAAAGGCGCGGTCGACCAGATAGCGGGCGTTGGCCAGGTGCATGTCCTCGGGCACGCGCTGACCGTTGGTGACGTAATGGACCGGCAACTGGTGGCGGATCATCACGTCGAGCGCCGGACCGTAGGTCTGCGCCTCGTCGATCTTGGTCAGGATGCAGCCGGCCAGGCCGGGACCGCTGTAGGAGCGCACCACTTCCTCCAGTGTGATGCCTTGGGCGGGGGCGCCCAGCAGTAGCAGGCGCTGCACACCCTGGTTCTGGCCCGAGAGCATCTCGGTCTGCTCGCCGACCCGGCGGTCCTTCTGGCTCATGCCGATGGTATCGATGAACACCAGGTGCTTGCCGGCGAGGTCGAGCAGGGTCAGTTCCAGGTCGCTCTCGTCGCGCACCACATAGACCGGCGCGCCAAGGATGCGGCCGTAGATGCGCAACTGGTCCTGGGCGCCGATCCGGTAGCTGTCGGTGGTGATCATGGCGACCTTGTTGGCGCCATGCTTGAGCACGGCGCGGGCGGCCAGCTTGGCCACCGTGGTGGTCTTGCCGACGCCAGTCGGGCCGACCAGGGCGTAGACGCCGCCACGGTCGATCAGGTCGTCGACCGGGGCGGCGACCTTTAGGTTCTTCACGATGGCGGCCTGGACCCAACGCAGGGCGTGGGCCGAATCCTGGTCCGCCGGCATGCGGTCGAGTATCTGCCGGGTCAGGGCCGGGCTGAAACCCGCGGACATCAGTTGCTTCATGATCTCGGCGCGTTGCGGTTCGCGCCGGCAGGCGTCGTTCCAGGCCAGTCCGGCCAGCTGGCCCTCGACCAGGGAGCGCAGCATGCGCATCTCATGGGCCAGTTCCTGCATGACCGGGCCTTCGGCCGCGGGCGCGGCGGCTGCCTGGGGTGGCGGCGCAAGCGTCTGGGTGGGTTCCTCGTGCCAGACCGGCGGACTGGTGGCCGGCCGATGCGGTGGGGCGGGTTCGGCCGCGGCCTTGCGGGCCGGGGTCGGCCGGATCACGGAGCCTTCGCGCTGGGCCAGGAAGTCGGCCAGGGTGGTCAGTTCGGGGATCGGTTCCTGACGCTGGGCGGGGGCCGGCCTGGGCTCGGCGGGCTGGCTGGCCGGCTGAACGGCTGGCCTGGCTGCGGCCAGCGGCGGGCTGGGGCGGCGCGGTGCGAAGACCGGTTCGGCCTGCTCGGCCAGCGCGGCCATATCGAGGTCGGCCACGGCGATGATCTCGACCCCGCCGTCGACCTGACGGTTGGACAGGATGATGGCATTGGCGCCGAGGGCGTCACGGACCATGCGCAGGGCATCGCGGGTGGTATGGGCGCGGAATTTCTTGACCATCAGCCTTGACCAATCATCTGGACCACCTTGATGGATTTGCCGTCAGGAACTTCGGCATGGGAGATGACTCGCAGCATGGGCGCGGAGCGGCGGAGAAAACGGGAGAGTAGGGCACGGATCCCGGGAGAAATCAGCAGCACGGCAGGCTGTCCGGCCTGCATTTGCCGCTCGGTGGCCTGGACGGTTTCGCGTACCAGCCGCTCGGCCAGACCGGGCTCAAGGCCGACGCTGCCTTCTCCGCGGCCTGACAGGGCCTGTACGAGGATGTTCTCCAGGCCGGGCTCTAACGCCATCACCTGCAATTCTTGTGCTCCTCCGAAGATTTCATGAATGATAGCACGGGACAGCGCGACCCTTACCGTGGCGGTCAGTTCGTCGGCGTCCTGATTTCGACTGGCGTGTTCCGCCAGGGTCTCCAGGATGGTGCGCATGTCGCGGATGTGGATCTTCTCGTCTAGGAGGTTCTGCAGCACCTTCTGCACGGTGGCCAGGGCGAGCTGCTTGGGCACCAGGTCCTCGACCAGTTTCGGGTTTTCCTTGGCCATGTGGTCGAGCAGTTGCTGGGTCTCTTCGCGGGCCAGCAGTTCGGGGGCGTGTTCGTTGATCAGCTTGGACAGGTGGGTGGCGATCACGGTGCCGGCATCGACCACGGTGTAGCCGTAGGTCTGCGCCTGCTCGCGCAGGCTGGCGTCGATCCAGACCGCCGGCAGGCCATAGGCGGGGTCGGTGGTGGCCTGGCCCTGGATGGTGCCGAAGACGCGGCCCGGGTTGATGGCTAGGTACTTGCCGACCTGGATCTCGTTTTCCGCAATGGTGACGCCCTTCAGGGTCATCCGGTAGGCGCTGGGCCGCAGTTGCAGGTTGTCGCGGATGTGCACCGGCGGCACCAGGAAGCCGATGTCCTGGGCGACCTTCTTGCGGATGCCGCGGATGCGGCGCAACAGTTCGCCGTCCTGACCCTTGTCGAGCAGGGGCACCAGGCGATAGCCGACCTCGAGGCCGAGCCGGTCGACCGGGGCGACGTCGTTCCAGCCGACCTCCTCCGGTTCGCTCGGTGCGGGTGGCGGCGGCACCTCCTGGGCCTTGGTCGCGGCCAGGCGTTCCCGCTGGATCAGCCAGTAACCGGCACCGCCCAGGATGCCACCCATGAGCAGGAAGGCGACGTGCGGCATGCCGGGCAGGATGCCCATCAGGGTCAGGATGCCGGCCGCCAGGAAGATTGCCTGGGGCTTGCTGAATATCTGGCTGAGAAGCTGTTCGTTGAGGTCGGACGAACTGGATACCCGCGACACCACCATGCCGGCGGCGGTGGAGATGACCAGGGCCGGCACCTGCGCCACCAGGCCGTCGCCGATGGTCAGCAGGGTGTAGCGCGAGGCGGCGTCGGCGAACGACATGTCGTGCTGGACGACGCCGACGATGAGGCCGCCGACGATGTTGATCAGCATGATGATGATGCCGGCCACGGCATCGCCGCGGACGAACTTCGAGGCGCCGTCCATGGAGCCGTAGAAG
>JBAZLW010000320.1:0-3245 GCA_041650095.1 Hydrogenophilaceae bacterium
AATGCCCGCGACCGCAAGGCCTACATCGCCATGGCCCGGATGAGCAACGGCATGGAGAACAAGGGTGCCGACCCGGTCAACGACATCCGCCTGAAGAAGAACAGTTCAGGCGCGGTCTACCAGCTCACCCTGCAACCCGACTGGTACGACAGCACCGGTGCCGAGATCCACAGCCGCTTCGTGCCGACGGTGATGGAGGCCCTGGTGGTCGGCGAGGACATGACCCAGGACGCGGACGGCAACAAGTCCGTCCTGGACAAGATCGCCAGCCCGGACAACGTCGCCTTCTCCGAACGCATGCGCGTGCTGTTCATCGGCGAGGATTCCGGCAACCACGTCAACAACTATATGTGGGCCTACCATATCGACAGCGGCAAGCTGGTGCGCCTCCTGTCCCTGCCGATGGGCGCCGAATCCACCGGTCTGCAGGTGGTCGACAACCTGAACGGCCACGCCTACATCATGAGCAACTACCAGCATGCCGGCGACAAGAACAGCACCCTTGAGCCGACCTACAGTCGGATCAAGGCGCTGATCAATCCCGACAAGGCGGAAGTGGGCTACCTGGGCGGTCTGCCGGCCATGCGCTGATCGGAACGCAGGTTCCACCGGGCAAAGAGGTGGCCGCTTGGCCACCTCTTTTTTACCCCGCTGCAAACACCGGCAGGCGGATGTTAGCGGCGGTAGCCGTCACCAGGGCGGCCCGGCTGTTCACGGTCGTTCTTTTCAAACCGGATGTGCCGGTTGGCCTCTTCCAGGCGCCGCTCGAGGTCGTTCAACTCGTTCGGGCCCAGACGCCCGTCGGCCAAATACCTGCGTTCCAGGTTGCTGATGGCCAGATGCTCGCGGATCAGGTCGGTTGCCTCGCGCATGGTCAGCTTGCCATGCTCCATGCCACCCAGGATGCGCTGAAGCTGGGCATCTTGACGTTGATCCAGTTGTTCGATGCGCGCCCGCATGGACTGCTTGAATTGCCATTGCTGTTGAGCCTGATTGGCCATCCATGGGTTGGGACCGGCATTGCCGCCCCAGTACGGGTAGCCGTTATCGGCCTGGCTGGTGCCGGCGACCAGCGCCATGGAGGTCAAACCCAGCAGGGTCAGGGTCTTCAAGGTGTTGGTGATCTTCATGGTGTATCTCCTAAGCTTGTTTTCTGGTGGCGAACCATTCGTCACCGGACGCTTCGCACTCTACAGACCGGTTGTGTGATTTCGGGTGTCGAATCTGTAGCGATCTGTAAGCGGTTGTAACAAGCCAGCTCGGGCTGTTTCCATCACCGAGCGGTCATGGCCGCCTTATACTCGGCATATCCGCCAGCCACCGGAGTATGTGATGACCCCTGCAGTCGAACAAGATCAAACCGCGTCCGCCGTGATGGACCACGAGCACGCCATCCAGACAGGCCTCGTGGAAGCGCTCTGCACGGCCGTCGAGAAGGGCGACGAGCCCGCCAGGGTCGACGAAATCCTGACGCAACTGGTCGCCTACAGTTCCGCGCACTTCATGTCCGAGGAACTGCTCATGCGGTTGGTCAGCTACGACGATTATGATGACCACGTAGCCGACCACATCCACATGATGGATGAACTCGACCAGATGCTGGCGCTACACCAGGCCCGGCAACCCGTACTGGTGCTCGACAAGGCGCGCTCTGCCCTGGCATTCCTGGCCAGGCATATCGATACGCGCGACCAGCGTTTCGCGCACTGGACGCCACCCGAGCTGTCCTGACGCTTGCTTGAACGTCCCGGCTACTTGCGCCGGCTCATATCGAGCACGGTAGCCTGGACGTATATCTTGTCGTCCTCGCTGAAGCTGGCCAGGCTGACCTCGATCGGGAACAGGCTGCCGTCCTTGCGCGTGCCCTGCAGGTCGAGACCGGCAGCCATGGCCCGGATCGAGGGCGACCGTAGGTACTCCTGGCGCAGGTGTACATGTTGTGCCTGGCTGGACTTCGGCACCAGTCGTTCCAACGGCTGGTTGAGCAGTTCCCCAGGGCCATAGCCGAACATGCGCTCGAGTGCCGGATTGGCCATCTCGATGGCGCCCTGGTCATCGACCACCAGGAGGCCGTTCGGGTTGGTCTGCATCATCAGCTGCAGGCGCGCCTCGATCCGTCGGTGCTGCATTTCACGCTGCTTGCGCTCGGAAATGTCGGCGACGAAGGCATCGACGAACTGCTCGCCGTTCTCGGTGAACGGGCTGAGGCTGATCTCGATCGGAAACACACTGCCGTCCTTGCGCTGGCCATACAGTTCGCGGCCGCTGCCCATCGGGCGCGCCGCCGGATTGCTCATATAGGCGCTGAAGAACCCGGTGTGCGCCGGCTTGGCAGACGCCGGCAGGAGGATTTCCAGAGACTCCTCCAGCAATTCCGCGGTCGTGTAGCCGAACATCCGCGCCAAGGCGGAATTGACCAGGACGATCTGGCCCGTCTTGTCGACCACCAGCAGGCCGTTGGTATTGCCTTCCACCACCAGGCGGAAGCGTTCCTGGGCCTGGCGCACCCGGTTGGCCGCCGCAGCCTCGGCCTGGGCCTTCGCCGCATCGCCGACGGCGCGTGCCCGACCGACCATGGCGCGGGTAAGCCAGACGGCGATGGCGCCATAGAGTGCCAGCAGGATAAACATGTAGATACCCACTGTCGTCCAGGCACCTTGCCTCATCGGCAGCAGTTGCTCCGGCGGCAGATGGGTCACCACCAGCCAGGACGGGATGTGCGTCGTATCCCGGCTGTCGTCCACCTTGAGCGGGTAGACGGTACTCCAGGTCCATAGGCCGTCATCCTGCTCGACCTGGCCGGAGGGAATTTCCGAAATGGCCTTCCAGGCGGCCGGATTGCGACTGCCCAGGGTCTCTTTGCGATCGAACATGAAGCCCCATTCGCCCTCTCCATCTGGGCTTTTCAGCCAATACCCTTCGCTGTTCAACAGCATGGCATGATCGCGCGCCTCGACCAGGCTGCCGGTGAAGGCATCCAGCAACCCTTGCGCGGCAACATTGACGACCAGGATGCCATGCTCGCGGCCATCCCGTCCGACGATGGGGGTGATCAGGCGCAACATGGGTTTGTACGGAACTTCGACCTTGCCATACTCGACATTGAGGTCCATGGGAGAGATATAGACTTCGCCCCGTTTCAGGCCCCTGCTCTCCTTGAAGTAATAGCTTTCGCCCAGTGGTTGCAGTTGTTCGGGAACGAGCCTGACCGGCTTGCCGGCGACATTGTTGACGCGCACCCTTTC
>JBAZLW010000321.1:0-3244 GCA_041650095.1 Hydrogenophilaceae bacterium
GTGTTCGAGGCCGAGATGGCAACCCAGCGGCTTCAGGTCGCGCGCGAGGTCGCGCAGGGCGACCAGACGACGCAGGCCGCCGGTCTCCGGGATCTCCAGCCAGAGCCGCTGCCGGCTGTCCGGGTGCGCCTCGAGCAGTTTCATCATCTGGCGGTGGAACTCGGGGTCGGCGATGGAACGGGCCGACAGGTTGACCCAGAGGCCGCCTGCGCCGGTGTCGTTGTCGAGTTCGTCGAGCGCCAGCGCGAGCACCGCGAGGTCGAGTTCCTGGACCAGGCCGAGGCGTTCGGCCAGCGCCAGGAAACGGCTGGCGGGCAGCCACTCGCCGTCGTCCCGGACCCGGATGCGGAGCGGACATTCGCGATGCGGCGCCGGGTCGCTGCCGACCTGGATCGCATGGTGCACCAGCTTGATGGCGTTGGTCTGGTGCAGGGCATAGCGGATGGCGCTGCGCCATTCGCCGGCACTGGCGGGCAGGTTGGGATCGCTGTCTGCGGCGGCTTCGCAGACCTTGTTGCCACCGGCCGATTCGGCCCAGGCCACCGCGGCATCGACCCTGGCCAGTAGGCGGGCCGGTTTCTCGCCACGCATGAAGGCGCCGTGGCCGATGTTGATCTCGGCGTGGCGGTCGGCGATCGGCTCCACCGTCTCCAGCAACTTGGCCATCAGTTCGTCCATGATCGCCACGGTGTCGCAGCCTTGCGGCAGGAGCAGGCCGAAGTCGGCCCCGGTCAGGCGGCCGGCATAGGCGCCGACGCAGTAGGGCGTCAACTCGCCGATGGCACGGCCGATCCGGTGCAGCAGGTCGTCGGCGGCCTCCCGGCCCTGTTCGCGGTTGATCAGGTCGAGATGAGGGATGCGGATGATGGCCAGGGCGCCGAACAGGCTGTCTTCGGCCTCCAGGGCATGGTCCAGGCTGGCCAGGAAGAAGGTGCGGTTGGCCAGGCCGGTGAGGGGGTCGAAGTTGGCCTCGCGGCGCAGGCCTTCATAGCGCTGGGCATCGTCCTCGAACTGCTCGCGCAGCCGGGCCACGGTGTCGTTCATCGCCGCGGCCAACTGCCTCAGTTCAGGAACCTGCGGCTCCGGGATGGTGATGTAGCGGTGCTGGGTGATCGCCCTGGCCTGGTCGATCACCGCCTGCATCGGCTGCCGGATGCGGCGCAACACCAGGCTGACCAGGATGCCGCCGAGCAGGCCGGCCAGGAAGACCGCACCGGCCATGGTGACGGCGGTGCGCCAGAGCGACTTGTAGGCGAACTGGCCGCGGCTCATCAGGATGACGTTGCCGAGCGGCGTCCAGCCGCTGCTGATCTGGGCCTCGCCGGGCAGCGAGCGGATCGGCAGCAACTTCACGAACCAGTCCGGGGCGCCGGCGTCGCTGTCCCGGCTGACCTTGTCCGCGAGTACCTTGCCGGTCGGGTCGGTGATCCGGACCAGTTCGTACTGGCCGCTGTTGAACAGCGCGGTGGCGGCGACCAGGACATCGTCGGCGTCGGTATCGGCGCGGCTGAGCGCGAGGGCGAGCGCGGTGGCGTTGTCGCGGTTCTTCATGGCCAGCTGCGCTTCCAGGTAGTCGCGCGCGTTGTACAGGGACGCGAACAGGCTGGCCAGCAGGGCGAGCAGGGCGCTCGCGAGTATGGACAACCAGAGTTGGCGGTACATGGACATGGCGCTACTCCTTAATCGAAACCTTCGGCGCGGGCGCGGCGCAGGGTGTCTTCCCACAGGGGCAGGCGGCCGGCGCCGGAAACGTCGGGCAGGTCCTGGGCGTCGCCCCACGCCCCCGTACTGTTGAAACTGAATATGGGTTTCAGGTCCGTCCGCTGCGAGGCGGGCAGGGTCTCTGCCACCCGGTTGTCGAGCAGGACCGGTTCCTGGTTCGGCGAGGCAAAATAGGCCAGCACCATGTGCACCGGGTCGCCGGCGCTGCGCGTGTCGCCGAGCGTCTTCACATAGACCAGGCGCAGGCGTTCGGCGGGGATCTGCATGGCCAGCAGGGTGAAGTATTTGGCGATCACGAAGTCCTCGCTGTCGCCATAGCCCTTGCCGAGCACCTCGCCCAGGGTGGCCCAGTAGTCCGGCCGGCCCCAGATGCGCTGGTCGCTGCTCTGGCGGATGCGCCGGTTGAAGAATTCGTTGGCGCGGGCGAGCTGGTCGGGCACGGCGGCGGTCGCGGCGCCGTCGACCAGCTGCCGCCAGTCGCCATAGGCCTGCTCGCCGGCCTTGCCGAATTGCCGTTTCACGAAGGCGGCCAGCTTGTCGGTCTTGCTGGTCGATGCCAGGGCCGGTCCGTCCGGCGTCGTGCCGCGCCATTTGTCCATGAAGGCGAGCACCTTGGCGGCTTTGACCTGGCCGGGTATGTACATGACGATCTCGCCGCTGGGATCGTACAGGTAGGCAGTGGGAAAGAAGTCGACCGGGCCGACCTGGCGGTGCGGACTGTTGGGGTCGCGCCGTTTGCCGCCGGCGATCAGGCGGAAGCCCAGGTCAAAGCTGTTTGCCGCGGAGCGGAGCGCTTCGGGGCTGTCGTAATCGAGGCCGATGCCGATCACCGTCAGGTCGGGGCGGCCGTCCAGTGCGTTCAGCGTGGGCATCTCGACCCGGCACAGCGGACACCAGGGCGCCCAGAAGGCGACCAGCAGCCACTGGCCGCGATAGTCGGCCAGCCGGAGGGGCCTGCCGTCGATGTCGTTGAATACGAAGGGAACGGTCCTGGCACTGGCGCCGGGGGAAATGGCGGGCGACGACGCGAGCACCAGCGCCAGCAGGATGGCGGCAAGAAAACGCGGGTTCGCGGTGCGGGGCCTCATGGCCGGTGGGCTCCTGAGTGGGCTTTACCTGACATCATATGCCACGGCCGTGATTAATTCTTGGAAGCCCGAATTGGGGCGGGTGCGGCCGGCAACGGTGGCTCAGTCGGATTTCGCTATCAAACCCATCGCCAATCCCTATTGGCTCATCCTGACCCCGGCCCCTAGACTGGATCGTACAGGCATCACCAACTACAGGAGGAGCGAACCATGTCGAACGAATCGAAATGCCCATTTGTCCACAAGGCCGGCAGCGGCACGTCCAACCACGATTGGTGGCCGAACCAGTTGCACCTGGAAATTCTGCACCAGCACACCCCCGAGTCCAGCCCGATGGGCGCGGGCTTCGACTACGCCGAGGCATTCAAGAGCCTCGACCTCGCGGCCGTGAAGCAGGACCTCACCACCCTGATGACCGACTCCCAGGAGGGGTG
>JBAZLW010000322.1:0-3243 GCA_041650095.1 Hydrogenophilaceae bacterium
GCAGGCGACTTCTTCGGCGAGATGGCCCTGCTGCATGACATCCCCAGGACCGCAACCGTGACGGCGGTCACCCCCTGTGCCATCCATGAGCTCAGCCGCGAGCAACTACAGGGCTGGATGCAGGCCTACCCGAATATCGGCAAGGCACTTGCGGAGGCGGACCGCGAACACCAGGCGCATCAACAGCAGGTTGCGGCGGGGGGCGCGTAGCGGCCGGGTGAATCGCAGTCCATTGCGGACCCGGGTGATCGAGCCAACGGCCGGATGCCCACTGACGCGGGCATCCGGAAATGATCAGGCCAACGCCTGCCGAATCCGCTCGACCGCCAGCTTGAGGTTTTCCATCGAAGTGGCGAAGGACAGCCGGATGCAGCCTTCCGAGCCGAAGGCGGAGCCGGGCACCACGGCGACGCCGTGGTCGAGCAGGTAGCCGGTCAGGGCCAGGTCGTTGTTCTCGGCCAGTTTGCCGGCAGCATGCAGGCTTTTTATCGCGGCGCTGGCGTCCGGGAAGGCGTAGAAGGCACCACCGCTGTCGACGCACTTGAGGCCGGGAATGCCGTTGAGGCCGTCCACCACGAAGCGGTGACGCTCCTTGAAGGCAGCCAGCATGGGCTGGATGCAGGCCTGGTCGCCATTCAGGGCCATTTCGGCGGCGACCTGGGAGATCGAGGTCGGGTTGGAGGTGCTCTGCGACTGGATGTTGTCCATGGCGCCGATGATCGCCCTGGGGCCGGCGCAGTAGCCGATGCGCCAGCCGGTCATGGCATAAGCCTTCGACACGCCGTTCAGGACCATGGTGCGGTCGTACAGGTCAGGGCAGGCGTTCAGGATATTGGCGAATGGCTGGTCGTTCAGGCGGATGTGCTCGTACATGTCGTCCGAGGCGATCAGCACCTGGGGATGCTTGCGCAGCACCTCGCCCAGGGCGGCCAGTTCGGCCAGGGTGTAGACGGCGCCGGTAGGGTTGGACGGACTGTTGATGACCAGCATCCGGGTGCGCGGGGTGATCGCCGCTTCCAGTTGCGCCGGGGTGATCTTGAAGCCCTGCTCGATGCCGGCATCGACAGCGACCGGGGTGCCGTCGGCCAGGATGACGATGTCCGGGTAGGACACCCAGTAGGGCGCCGGGATGATGACCTCGTCGCCGGGGCCGATGTAGGCCTGGCACAGGTTGTAGAAGCTCTGCTTGCCGCCGCAGGAGACCAGGACCTGGTTGGCCGCGTAGTCGAGGCCGTTCTCGCGCTTGAACTTGTCGATCACCGCCTTCTTCAGGCTGGGGGTGCCGCCCACAGCGGTGTATTTGGTGAAACCGGCCTGGATGGCCTGGATGGCCGCGTCCTTGATGTGCTGCGGGGTGTCGAAGTCGGGTTCGCCGACGCCCAGGTTGATGATGTCCTTGCCTTCCGCCTTCAGTTGCGCGGCGCGGGCGCTGATGGCGAGGGTGGGGGAGGGCTTGATGTTGCGGACGCGTTGCGAGAGTTCCAAGATGCTTTGCCTTAGCCAAGTGCGCCGGTCGGCTGGGCGCGAAATGTTAATATCCGACGATTGCGCGCGATTCTACCCATGGCCGTCACATTCCCCAATAGTCCCTATCTCCTGCACCAGCCCTTCGAACCCTCCGGCGACCAGCCGGAGGCGATCGCCAAGCTGGTCGAGGGGATCGGCAAGGCCATGAAATATCAGACCCTGCTCGGGGTGACCGGCTCGGGCAAGACCTACACCATGGCCAACGTCATCGCCCGCACCGGCCGGCCGGCCTTCGTCATGGCGCCCAACAAGACCCTGGCGGCCCAGCTCTATTCCGAGTTCCGCGAGTTCTTCCCGGACAACGCGGTCGAGTACTTCGTCTCCTATTACGACTACTACCAGCCCGAGGCCTACGTCCCGGCGCGCGACCTGTTCATCGAGAAAGACTCCAGCATCAACGAGCACATCGAGCAGATGCGCCTGTCGGCGACCAAGGCGATCCTGGAACGGCGCGACTGCGTGATCGTCGGCACGGTGTCGGCCATCTACGGCATCGGCGACCCGTCCGACTACCACGACATGATCCTGCACCTGAAACAGGGCGAGCGCATCGAGCAGCGCTACATCGTCAAGCGGCTGACCGCCATGCAGTACCAGCGCAACGAGATGGAGTTCAAGCGCGGCGTGTTCCGGGTCAAGGGCGACGTGATCGATATCTTCCCGGCCGAGCACGCCGATTCCGCGGTGCGCATCTCGTTGTTCGACGACGAGGTGGAGACCATCACCCTGTTCGACCCGTTGACCGGCCAGGTCCAGGGCAAGGTCGGCCGCTTCACGGTGTTCCCGTCCAGCCACTACGTGACGCCGCGCGAGACCACCCTGCGGGCCATCGAGACCATCAAGGCCGAACTGCGCGAGCGCCTGGACTTCTTCTATGGCAATAACCGCATCGTCGAGGCCCAGCGCCTGGAGCAGCGCACCCGCTTCGACCTGGAGATGATGGAGCAACTAGGCTTCTGCAAGGGCATCGAGAACTACTCCCGGCACTTCTCCGGGCGCAAGGCGGGCGACCCGCCGCCGACCCTGATCGACTATCTGCCGGAAGACGCCCTGATGTTCATCGACGAGTCGCACGTCACCGTGCCGCAGGTCGGCGGCATGTACAAGGGCGACCGGGCGCGCAAGGAAAACCTGGTCGACTACGGCTTCCGGCTGCCCTCGGCGCTGGACAACCGGCCGCTGCGCTTCGACGAGTTCGAAAAGATGCTGCGCCAGACCGTGTTCGTGTCCGCCACGCCAGGCCCCTACGAGCATGCGCACCAGGAACAGGTGGTCGAGCAGGTGGTGCGCCCGACCGGCCTGGTCGATCCGACCATCGAGATCCGCCCGGTCGGCACCCAGGTCGACGACCTGATGAGCGAGATCAGCCTGCGCACGGCCAAGGGCGAGCGGGTGATGGTCACCACCCTGACCAAGCGCATGTCCGAGCAACTCACCGAGTACTACACCGAGCATGGCATCAAGGTGCGCTACCTGCATTCGGACATCGAAACCGTGGAGCGGGTGGAGATCATCCGCGACCTCCGCCTGGGCGTGTTCGACGTCCTGGTCGGCATCAACTTGCTGCGCGAAGGTCTTGATATTCCAGAGGTTTCCATGGTCGCCATCCTAGATGCGGACAAGGAGGGCTTCCTCCGTTCCGAGCGTTCCCTGATCCAGACAATCGGCCGCGCCGCCCGCCACATCAATGGCACCGCCCTGCTCTATGCCGACCGC
>JBAZLW010000323.1:0-3234 GCA_041650095.1 Hydrogenophilaceae bacterium
CGAGAAGCGCTCCAAGGACCGCAACATGCACAACCTGGAGAAGGAGATCTACAAGCAGTTCGAGAACACCTTCCACATGTACCTGCCGCGCATCTGCAACCACTGCATCAACCCGGCCTGCGTCGCGGCCTGCCCGTCCGGCTCGCTGTACAAGCGGGAGGAGGACGGCATCGTCCTGGTCGACCAGGACAAGTGCCGCGGCTGGCGCATGTGCATCTCCTCCTGCCCGTACAAGAAGGTGTTCTACAACTGGGAATCGGGCAAGGCCGAGAAGTGCATCGGCTGCTACCCACGCGTCGAATCCGGCATGCCGACGGTGTGCTCCGAGTCCTGTGTCGGCCGCATCCGCTACAACGGCATCATGCTCTACGACGCCGACAAGATCGAACAGCTGGCCTCGACCCCGAACGAGCAGGACCTCTACCAGGCCCAGCTCGACATCTTCCTCGATCCCAACGACCCGGCGGTGATCGAACAGGCGCGCATCGACGGCGTGCCCGAGGACTGGCTCGAGGCGGCGCGCAAGTCGCCGATCTACAAGATGGCGGTGGACTGGAAGATCGCCTTCCCGATGCACCCCGAGTTCCGCACCCTGCCCATGGTCTGGTACGTGCCGCCGCTGTCGCCGGTGCAGTCGCACATCGACCAGGGCGCCCTGTCTTCCGACCCGGGGAGCGTCATCCCGCCGGTGGAAGATCTGCGCATGCCGGTGAAATACCTGGCCAACCTGCTCACCGCCGGCAAGGAGGCCCCCATCGTCCTGGCCCTGAAGCGGATGATCGCCATGCGCGCCTACCAGCGTTCCATCCACGTCGAAGGCCAGGCCGACACGCGCGCCCTGGACGAGATCGGCATGAGCGAGGAGATGGCCAAGGAGATGTACCGCTACCTCGCCATCGCCAACTACGAGGACCGTTTCGTGGTGCCGACCGGCCACCAGGAGGTCGCGCTGGAAGACTTCTACGCCTTTCAGGGCCAGAACGGCTTCAGCTTCGGCAATGACTCCTCGCCCGGCATCTCCGCCAACTCGCTGTTCCCGGAACGGCGCAAGGAGACCGTGGAATCGCTCGAACCGGCGCCGCTGGCCGACAAACGCTGAAACCAGCTGCCACCCTCTCCCGGCGGGAGAGGGTAAGAACCTAGGAGAACACCATGCTTTATCGACTGCTGTCCAAACTGCTGGACTACCCCGATGCCGAACTGCTCGAAGCCATGCCGGAAACGCGCGCCCGCATGGCCCGGAACCCCGATCTCGATCCGGACGAGCGGCGTGTCGTGGCGGAGTTCATCGACCACCTCGAAGCCCTGGACCTGACCGAGGCCCAGGCCGCCTACGTGCTGACCTTCGACCTCACGCCGGAGCACGCCCTGCACCTGACCCACCACCTGTTCGGCGACGACAAGAACCGCGGCCCGGCCCTGATCGACCTGACCGAGTTCTACAAGGAATACGGCCTCGAACTGGCGGCCAACGAACTGCCGGACTTCCTGCCCCTGGTGCTGGAGTTCGCCGACCAGCTGGATGTCGACGAGGCGCGCATGTTCCTGGCCCAGTGGACCAAGGTGCTCAAGGTGCTGGCCGACAACCTGGACAAGGCGAAGAGTCCCTACGCGCCGCTCATCCGCCTGGTCGAGAACCGCGCCCAACTCGTCAAAGCCGCCGCCTAACCTGGAGAAAACCATGGACCTGCATCAATTCTTCTTCGGGGTCTACCCCTACATCGCCCTGGTCACCTTCGTGCTGGGCAGCTGGATCCGTTTCGACCACGAGCAATACACCTGGAAGAGCGACTCCAGCCAGCTGCTCTCGAAGCAATACATGCGCTTCGGCAGCAACGTCTTCCACATCGGCATCCTGGGCATCTTCTTCGGCCACCTGGTCGGCATGCTGACCCCGCACTCGGTGTTCCTCGCCCTCGGCATCTCCGACGCGGCCCACCAGGGCATCGCCATCTTCGCCGGCGGCATCTTCGGCCTGATGGTCATCCTGGGAGGGGTCATCCTCTGGCTGCGCCGGATGTTCAACAAGCGGGTGCGCGCCGCCAGCCGCTGGATGGACATCAACATCCTGGGCTGGCTGATCCTGACCGCCTGCTTCGGCTTCTCCACCATCTTCTGGTCCATGGGCCATGCCGAGCACCAGGACTTCTCGGTGATGATCCGGCTGACCGAATACGTCCAGAGCGTGGCCACCCTGCAAGCCAACCCCGACCTGCTGATCGGCATCGACACCGTCTACAAGGTACACATGTTCCTCGGCCTGTCGGTGTTCCTGTTCTTCCCGTTCACCCGCCTGGTGCACATCTGGAGCGCACCGGTCGGCTACCTGTTCCGCGCCTACCAGATCGTACGCGCGAAACGGGTCTGACGTTTACCGCCGCCATGGCCACAGTCCCCTTCCCGCGTCTCCTTCGCAGCTCATCTCCTCTCTTTCCGCGCGGAAGCGGCCATGGCGGCCTTTTTATACCTGACCAAGGTCAAGGCCACTTTTCAGTAAGTGCCTGATCATGTATACCAGAGTAGTTTTGTACAGTAATTGACCAAAGAGGCTGCCATGCTGGAAACCCCCAAGAGCATCTTCATCCCCGAGGCCCGCAATACCGCCAACCCCTACGCCATCTATACCCGCAAGGTGGTGGTCGACGGCCGCGAGGTGCTGACCGACCCCGAGGGCTACATCCTCAACCTGGACGAATGGAGCGAAGGCTTCGCCATCGCCCAGGCCGAGGTCGAGGGGCTGGAACTGACTGACGAACATTGGCAGGTGATCCAGTTCATCCGCGATTACTACGAAGAGCACAACGTCCAGGCCCAGGTGCGCGACATGATCAAGCACTTCCGTGCCGTCTGGGGTCCGGACCATGGCAACAACCACTATCTGCACGCCATCTTCCCCATGGGCGGGCCGCAGAAGCAGGGCAACCGCCTCGCCGGGGTGCGCAAGACCAAGGGCGAGCACTGACCGGCAACGCCCGGTACGCTCTTGCAGCCTGTTGGCTTTGATCGACCTGCGAGAGCGACGATAGACGATAAATGCACTGCTAGTACCTTGCCATGGCGACCCGGCTGGGTCTTCCATATGTCGATCAGGCGACTACGCCTCGCCAAAGGCTTGCCCCGGCATTTGCACACGGCCTGGTCGACGACCAGGCCGCCGTGGCGATCAAGGTAACAGGCCGGGACGAGGTCCTCCCGGAAGCCAATCCCCAGGAAATATTGTCAAGTTGCGCGGTT
>JBAZLW010000324.1:0-3221 GCA_041650095.1 Hydrogenophilaceae bacterium
GTTCAGGCGAATGATCTCGGTCTGCAATTCCTCGACATCGGCGGCTTCCAGCTTCTGTTTCTCCTTGTCCATCAGTTCCTGGCGCGGCGCGATCCAGATGACGTTGCCGTTCTCGCGCTTGTCCAGACCCTTGGTCATCAGGATGATGTCGAGAGCTTGGTCCCAAGGCACCTCCTTGAGGCGCAGGGTGATGTTGCCGGTCACCGATTCGGCGGCAACGATGTTCAGACCGGTAAAGTCGGCAATGACCTTGAGCACGGCGCGGACCTCGACGTTCTGGAAGTCGAGGGAAAGCTTTTCGCCGTCGTAGCGTGTTTTTCCGGCGGCCTTGTCAGCGGTATCCAGGGGCGTGACTTCAAGGGTGAATTTGTTGCCGGTCTGGTAGGAGAAAAAGTCCCACTTGCCCTTGGGGGTGACCACCATGCGGGTGCCCTGGCCCTGGGCGAAGGTTTCCACCGTTTGTGCGGGCGTGGCGAATTCACTCACGTCCAGTCTGCGCTGCAGGTTTTGCGGCAGACCGGTGTTGAGGAAATCGACCTGGATGGTCTTGCCCTTCTGTTTGATGTCGATGCCGACGCCGGGGTCGGACAGGGATACCTCGATTCGCCCCTCGCCTTTCTGGCCGCGTCGGAAAGTAACATCGCGGATGCTGTTGGCGGAACTGGCTGGGTTGGCGCTTGTGCTTTCAAAATGGCTGGCTGTCACGCCGCCGCCGGCTTCTGAACCGTGCAGAGTAACGAACAGTTGGTTTTTATCCTTGCGCACCTCGTATGCGGCAGGCCCTTTGAGGTCGACTACGATGCGGGTACGGTCTGCCGTCTGGGCGATGTTGTAGGCACGAATCACTCCCGTGTTGACGGTCTCGGACGAACGGCCAAGCGGGTTCTCTATGCCAGGCAAGTCCAGTACGATGCGATTGGGGTTGGTGGTGGTGAAGTGCAAGGGCATTGCCGCCAGCGCCTCACTCAGCGAGATTACGACTACCTGGCTATTCTCCGGCCCTTGGCTGACCTTGACGGACTGCAGGTTGTTGGCCAGAGAGGGCAAGGCCGATAGAAGCATGCCGACCGCGGCTGCCATGCTGATAATCCGTGTCCGGGTCGATTTGACCATATTGAACCTCAATTCGTTTGCTGTATGCGGAGTGGCCGTCATTTCGGTGCTTCCTCATTCATGCTCATCATCGCCTTGGAGGCGGTCCATTCGCCGCCAGCGTCCTGTATGAGTTCCTTGATTTCGAGGCCGTCCTCGTTGATGGCGGTTACCTTGCCATAGTTTTGTCCGATGTGTCCGCCGATCCTGACCGTGTGCAATGTTCCTTTTGGGTCCTTGATGACCGCATGTAGCCCTCTGCCTGCCTTCTTCAAGGTACCAACCATGCGTAGTGCGTCCAGGGGATATTCCTCCAGCGGTTCGCGCGGCCGGTCGGCGTCGGGCAACATGCCGGTGCCAGCGGGTCGTAAATTCCGGGCGATAAAGGGATCGATCAGCTCGCCTTGCTGGTACTCGAACGTATCCACCTTCTTGACGGCAGGCAGCGGCTCGATCTTGTTGGCGCCATCCTTGCCCGTCGATTCCATGAAGGCACGCAGGTCATCAAAGCCGTCATTGCCGCAGCCGGAAAGGGCCAGGCAGAACAATAAAGGGGTCAGAAACGGTGTTCTCATTTCTATTTGCCCTTTGCCTTGTTGCCGCCGCCAACCTTGTTCTTGGCCGGCATTTCGCTTTCGTCCAGGTAGCGGTAGGTGCGTACCGTGGCATCCATGACTATGCGGCTGGACTTGCTTGCAGGAGCCAGATTGATGTCATGTATGGTAACCACACGGGGAAGTTTGGCAACGTCGCTGACGAAGTTGCCCAGGTCATGGTAGTTGCCATTGACCTTGATCGTGACCGGCAGGGTTGCGTAGAAATCGGTCTTGGCTTCATTGCCCGGGCGGAAGAGGTCGAATTCGAGTCCGCGCCCTATGCCGATCTGGTTAACGTCGGTGAGGAGGTTATCCATTTCGGACTTGTTGGGTAGTTGCTTCAACAGGGCGGACAAGGCTTTCTCGGTGTCGGCGAGGCGCTGCTTGTATACCTCATAATTGATCGCCTGGCGTTTCTTGCCGGTATAACTGTCGCGCAGCCGCAACTCCTCTGCCTGGGCGGCCTTGAGGCCGTCGATGCCCGAAGACCAATCCATGTAATAGCCGACAGCGAGAATCACGATCACGATGAACCCGGCCACGACGGCCTTGACTGCTGCGGGCGCCTGGACCAGATCACTGATGTCCAGGTTGTTGAAATCGGACATGTTCATGGCTTGCCTGCCTTTTGCTCGGGCGAGGTCTCGGGCCCCGCTGGCGCAACGGGTACAGTTTGCGTGGCTTCAAGACTGAACTCGTTGACCCGCAGTTTGTTCTGGTTGGATACCTTGACTTCAATCAGGCGTGGGGCATCAAGCCAGGGCGAGCTTTCGATGTTGCGCATCAGCATCGATACGCGCGCACTGGATTGTGCGTAGCCGGAAAGAGTGAGCTTGTTGCCCTGCTGCTTGAAGGATTTCAGATACATGCCCTCAGGCAGTTGCCGAGCCAGTTCGTCGAACAGATGCACCGCTTCGGCACGGTTGACCTGTAGCTCTTCGACGACCTGTTTGCGGGCAAGCAAGGCGTTGGTCTTTTCCTTGAGTTGGGCAATTTCCTTGATCTGTGCATCCAACTTGGCAATTTCGGCCTTGAGAAAGGCATTGCGCTGGTCCTGGTGGTCTTTCATTCCCGTGATGATGAAATGCCCGAGCACGACAACCACCAAACCGGCAAGGGCGGAGCCTACGATCAGGGCAACAAAGGCTTTTTGCTGGAGAGCACGGCGTTGTTCGCGGTGTGGCAGCAGATTGATGCGGATGGCGGTCATGCTGGATCAAACCTCCGCAAGGCAAGCCCGCAAGCGACGAACAGGGCCGGTGCATCAATGGCGAGTTGCCTTGCCTTGACGTGGCTGGACACCGCCATTTTGGCAAACGGGTTGGTGATGATGGTGCTGATTTGGGTCTTGTTGTAGACGGCCTCGTCAAGGCCGGGCACGGAAGAGCAGCCACCTGCAAGCAGGAGATGATCTATATGTTGTTGCGGCGATGAAGCAAAAAACAGCTGCAATGCCCGGCTGATTTCCTGGGCGGCGGAATCCAGGAAGGGACGCAGTACCTCGGACTCGAAGCTGTCGGGGAGCAACCCCTT
>JBAZLW010000325.1:0-3211 GCA_041650095.1 Hydrogenophilaceae bacterium
GGCGTCGCCGGTAAAGATCCGTTCCTGGTCCTTCGGCGAAGTCAAGAAGCCGGAGACCATCAACTACCGCACCTTCAAGCCGGAGCGCGATGGCCTGTTCTGCGCCAAGATTTTCGGTCCGGTGAAGGACTACGAATGTCTGTGCGGCAAGTACAAGCGCCTCAAGCATCGCGGCGTGATCTGCGAGAAGTGCGGCGTCGAAGTGACCCTGTCCAAGGTGCGCCGCGAGCGCATGGGCCACATCGAGCTGGCCAGCCCGGTCGCCCACATCTGGTTCCTCAAGTCCCTGCCCAGCCGTCTCGGCATGGTCCTGGACATGACCCTGCGCGACATCGAGCGGGTGCTCTACTTCGAGGCCTACGTGGTCACCGAGCCGGGCATGACCCCGCTCAACCGCTGCCAGATCATGACCGAGGACGACTACCTCGCCAAGCTGGAAGAGTATGGCGACGAATTCAAGGCCGGCATGGGCGCGGAAGGCGTGCGCGACCTGCTCAAGGGCATCAACCTCGCCACCGAGGTCGAGAAGCTGCGTGGCGAACTGGACAAGACCAGCTCCGACACCAAGATCAAGAAGCTGGCCAAGCGCCTGAAGGTGCTCGAGGCGTTCCAGAAGTCCGGCATCCACCCCGAGTGGATGATCCTGGAGGTGCTGCCGGTGCTGCCGCCGGAACTGCGTCCCCTGGTGCCGCTGGACGGCGGCCGCTTCGCGACCTCCGACCTGAACGACCTCTATCGCCGCGTCATCAACCGGAACAACCGTCTGAAGCGCCTGCTCGAACTGAAGGCGCCCGAGATCATCGTCCGCAACGAAAAGCGCATGCTCCAGGAGGCGGTCGACTCCCTGCTCGACAACGGCCGCCGCGGCAAGGCCATGACCGGCGCCAACAAGCGTCCGCTGAAGTCCCTGGCCGACATGATCAAGGGCAAGGGCGGCCGCTTCCGCCAGAACCTGCTCGGCAAGCGCGTCGACTACTCCGGCCGTTCGGTCATCGTGGTCGGCCCGACCCTCAAGCTGCACCAGTGCGGCCTGCCCAAGCTGATGGCCCTGGAGCTGTTCAAGCCGTTCATCTTCAACCGCCTGGAGATCATGGGTCTGGCCACCACCATCAAGGCTGCCAAGCGCATGGTCGAGGCCCAGGAGCCGGTGGTCTGGGACATCCTGGAAGAGGTGATCCGCGAGCATCCGGTGATGCTGAACCGCGCCCCGACCCTGCACCGTCTCGGCATCCAGGCCTTCGAGCCGACCCTGATCGAGGGCAAGGCCATCCAGCTCCACCCGCTGGTCTGTACCGCCTTCAACGCCGACTTCGACGGCGACCAGATGGCCGTGCACGTCCCGCTGTCGCTGGAAGCGCAGATGGAAGCGCGCACCCTGATGATGGCGTCGAACAACGTGCTGTCGCCCGCCAACGGCGAGCCGATCATCGTGCCGTCCCAGGATATCGTGCTGGGCCTGTACTACATGACCCGCGAGCGCATCAACGCCAAGGGCGAAGGCATGATGTTCGCCAACATCGATGAACTGCGCAGCACCTGGCAGTCCGGCCTGCTCGAACTGGGCGCCCGGGTCACCGTGCGGGTGCGCGAGCGCCTGCTCAGGGATGACGGCTCGGTCGATGTCCAGATCAACCGCTATGAGACCGCAGCCGGCCGGGCCATGTTGTCCGAGATTCTGCCGCTGGGCCTGCCCTTCTCGCACATCAACAAGACCTTGAAGAAGAAGGAGATCTCCCGCCTGATCAACTCGTCCTTCCGCATCTGCGGCCTGAAGGAGACCGTGGTGTTCGCCGACAAGCTGATGTACACCGGCTTCTCGATGGCGGCCAAGGGCGGCATCTCGATTTGCATGCAGGACATGCTGATGCCGCCGCAGAAGCACGACATCATCGGCAAGGCCGAGACCGAAGTGAAGGAGATCGAGGCCCAGTACACCTCCGGCCTGGTCACCCAGGGCGAGCGTTACAACAAGGTGGTGGACATCTGGGGCAAGGTCGGCGACGACGTCGCCCGCGCCATGATGGAGCAGCTCTCGCACGAGACCGTGATCGATCGCCATGGCAAGGAAGTCCGCCAGGAGTCGTTCAACTCCATCTACATGATGGCCGACTCCGGCGCTCGCGGTTCCGCCGCCCAGATCCGCCAGTTGGCCGGCATGCGCGGCCTGATGGCGAAGCCGGACGGTTCGATCATCGAGACGCCGATTACCGCGAACTTCCGCGAAGGCCTCAACGTTCTCCAGTACTTCATCTCGACCCACGGCGCCCGCAAGGGTCTGGCCGACACCGCGCTGAAGACTGCCAACTCCGGCTACCTGACCCGCCGTCTGGTCGACGTGACCCAGGACCTGGTGATCACCGAGGACGACTGCGGCACCCGCAACGGCATGGTCATGAAGGCCCTGGTCGAGGGCGGCGACGTCATCGAGGCCCTGCGCGAGCGCATACTCGGCCGGGTCGCGGCATTCGACATCATCCACCCGGATACCGGCGAGACCGTCATCGAGGCTGGCACCCTGCTGGGCGAGGACATGGTCGACCTGATCGATTCGCTCGGCATCGACGAGGTCAAGGTGCGTACCCCGCTGACCTGCGATACCCGCTGGGGTCTGTGCGCCAAGTGCTACGGCCGCGACCTCGGCCGCGGCTACCTGGTCAACGCCGGCGAGGCGGTCGGCGTCATCGCCGCCCAGTCGATCGGCGAGCCGGGCACCCAGCTGACCATGCGCACCTTCCACATCGGCGGCGCCGCTTCGCGTGCCGCCTCGGCCAGTCAGGTCGAGGGCAAGACGGCCGGTACCGTCCGCTTCGCCGCCACCATGCGCTACGTCACCAACGTCAAGGGCGAGCAGGTGGTGATCTCGCGTACCGGCGAGGTGCTGATCACCGACGAGCACGGCCGCGAGCGCGAACGCCACAAGGTGCCCTACGGCGCTACCCTGGCGGTCAAGGACGGCGACGTCATCAAGGCCGGCACCGCCCTGGCCAACTGGGATCCGCATACCCGGCCGATCATCACCGAGTACGCCGGCCGGGCGAAGTTCGAGAACGTCGAGGAAGGCGCCACCGTCGCCAAGCAGATCGACGACATCACCGGTCTGTCGACCCTGATCGTCATCGACGGCAAGCGGCGCGGCTCCAGCCAGAGCAAGGGCGTGCTGCGCCCGCAGGTCCGCTTCGTCGGCCCCGACGGTCTGGAAGTCAATGCGGCC
>JBAZLW010000326.1:0-3210 GCA_041650095.1 Hydrogenophilaceae bacterium
TCCAGGCCGGATATCCTCAGGGCCGGCTTGATCTCGGGGATGACTCGGGGCGCGCAGTCGGCCACCGCCTCGGCGATGGCCTGGATGTGCTCCGGCGTGGTGCCGCAGCAGCCGCCGACGATGTTGAGCAGCCCGCTCTGCGCCCATTCGCGGATGTCGCCCGCCATCTGTTCGGCCGACTCGTCGTAGCCGCCGAAGGCGTTGGGCAGGCCGGCGTTTGGGTGGGCCGAGATCAGGCAGTCGGCCTTGGCGGCCATCTCGGCGACATGCTGGCGCAGCTCCTTGGCCCCGAGCGCGCAGTTGAAACCGAATGAAAACGGCTCGGCATGGCGCAGCGAGTTCCAGAACGCCTCGGCGGTTTGTCCTGACAATGTCCGGCCGGAGGCGTCGGTGATGGTGCCGGAGATCATGATCGGCCGGGTCACGCCGGCCGCGTCGAAATACTTCTTGACCGCGAACACGGCGGCCTTGGCGTTCAGGGTGTCGAATACCGTCTCGATCAGGATCAGGTCGGCGCCGCCCTTCACCAGGCCATCGGTGGCGTCGTAATAGGTCTCGACCAGGGCGTCCCAGGTCACGTTGCGGTAGCCAGGGTCGTTGACGTCCGGCGAGATCGACAGGGTGCGCGAGGTCGGGCCGAGGACGCCGGCGACGAAGCGCGGCTTGTCGGGGGTGCTGTACTGGTCGGCCACCTCGCGGGCCAGGCGGGCGCCCTCGTGGTTCAGCTCGAACACCAGCGACTCCATGCCGTAGTCGGCCATGGAGATGCGGTTGGCGTTGAAGGTATTGGTCTCCAGGATGTCCGCACCGGCGGCCAGATACTGGCCGTGGATCTCCCGGATCACCTCGGGCCGGGTCAGCAGCAGCAGGTCGTTGTTGCCGCGCAGGTCGCTCGGCCAGTCGGCAAAGCGCTCGCCGCGGTAGTCCGCCTCGGTCAGCTCGTGGCGCTGGATCATGGTGCCCATGGCGCCATCCAGGATCAGGATGCGGCGGGTGGCTAGGGCGATGAGTTCGGAAGTGCGGTCGGACATGATGGGACGGGACGCTACGGGCGGAGGACATGAATTGTACACGCCCCGTCCAGCCGCCCCGAACCCTTGCCTGGCGGGCGAGATCAGGTCGGTACGTCTGCCCGGCTGTTACGGCCTGCGTTATAAATAGAATAAATTTCTGCGCCCATAACGTAATTGAATAGAATGAATCCATGTCCCCTGCCGAGAAGATCATGATGCCTGCCTGGATATTCCGATGTCGCCGCGATCACCGCCCTGCCGACCCTATCCAGCATCAATAATGAGGAGATCGCCATGCGACACCTGACCCCCAAGGAAGCCTATGACTTCCTCGCCGCGAACACCGACGCGGTATTCATCGATTGCCGATCGGAATGGGAATTCCTGTTCGTCGGCCACCCCAAGGACAGCCTGCTGATCGCCTGGTACGAAGGCGAGAACTGGGATCTCAATCCGCGTTTCCTGGGCGAGGTGCGTGCCGCCGGTTCGCACCACCGCCCGGTGGTGCTGATCTGCCGTTCCGGCAACCGCTCGCGCGAGGCCGGCGAGTTTCTGGAGAAGCACGGTTTTACCGACGTATACAACGTCACCTACGGCTTCGAGGGCGAACTGGACGAGCACCATCACCGCTCGACCCAGAACGGCTGGCGCTACGACGGCCTGCCGTGGGAGCAGTGCTGACGGTTTCTTTGCCTAAACATCAATCCAGCAGGGGGTGGCATGAATACACGCATCGGTCTATTGATGGTTGCGCTAATGGCAGCAGGCTCGGCGCCGGTCCTTGCCGCCAAGGATACCCGGAAGCAGGTGGTCAAGCCGCCCCAGGCGCAAGCCTGGATCGATGTGGCGACCTTCTCCGGCATGACCATGCCGGCGATGGGTGGCATGGGTGGCATGGCCAGCATGATGAGCGGGATGTTCGGCGGCATGACCGGCCATAACGCGTTCGGCAACACGGAAACGGGCACGGCCGGCTCCTGGGTCGATGTCACGCTGTATGCCCGCGACAACCCGCGCCTGGAAGAAGGCATCCAGACCGTTCCAGCCGGCAGCAAGCTGGCGCCGGAACTCAAGCTGGTCTCACCCAAGCAGAAACAGTCCACCCCGGCGCCGGAGGACGACCAGGTGGTCAAGGAGGATTTCGAGCCGCCCAAGGGCAAGATCTACCTGTATTGGGGCTGCGGCGATACGGTCAGGCCCGGCCAGCCGAAGGTGCTCGACATGGCCAAGGCCAGCATGACGGACTACCGGTCCTTCTTCGCCAACCGGCGCGCGACCCAGCGCGGGGCGCACCTCGCCGCCGGCCGCCCGGTGTGGCCGAACGAACAGGATGCGCGCATGGTGCCCCAGGGCGCCAGCCTGGTCGGCGAACATGCCTTCAAAGCCCAGGGCGTGCCGGATGGCTTCAAGTTCGCCATCGGCCCGGCCCAGGACATCATGCCGGCGATCGAACTCAACCAGCGCGAAACCGCCACGGCGACGATGCTGGAGTGGCAGCGCCTTCCCGCCGCGCGCGCCTACTTCCTCTCCGCTATGGGTGGCCGCGGCGGTGGCGGTGGCGAAAACGAAATGGTGTTCTGGACCTCGAGCGAGGTCCCCGAGATCGGCACCGGCCTGATGGATTACCAGACCAATCCCGCGGTGGACAACTGGCTCAAGGAAAAGGTGCTGCTGTCACCCGAGGTCAAGACCTGCGCCGTGCCCAAGGGCATCTTCGGGGAGGGCGCCATGCTGAGGATGATCGCCTACGGCACCGAGCTTCAGTTGGCCCACCCGGCCCGGCCCACCGATCCGAAGATTGCCTGGGAGCCGCAATGGAACGCCAAGGTCAGGGTGAAGTCGGTGACAAGTGCCATGCTCGGCATGACGGCGGCCAGGCCGGAACGTGGCGACGCGGCCGGGCGTGACTACACCAGCCAGTCGTCCGGGGGCGGTGCGAACAACCCGGGAAGCGACGGCGGCATCGGCCAGGGCCTGAACAAGCTCAAGGGACTGTTCGGGTTCTGATCCTGCGGACGGCTTGCTCATCGCCGCGGGGCCTGGGGCCATCGCGGCGATTCGACGTTTGATCGAGGTATCAGGGTAAGCGTCGAAGCTCGGAACTGACTTCCGGGAAGATCTGGCTGTCGTGGTCGACCATGAAGCGTTGCAAGGCGTCTTGTCCGGCAGTGAGCAGGACACCACTCGAACTCAGGGT
>JBAZLW010000327.1:0-3189 GCA_041650095.1 Hydrogenophilaceae bacterium
AAGCAGGGCGTGACCGCCGCCCAAGTCGACGCCCGCCTGGTCCTGCACGGCGATGCGGCGGTCATGCTGCTGAGGGACGAGACCTACCAGACCGCCACCGGCGATCCCTTCTCGGTCAACCCCAACGACAAGATCGTCCAGGACCTGCTGAACCTTGGCGTCAGCGTGGAGATCTGCCATAGCGCGATGAAGTCCAAGGGCTGGAAGGCCCACGACGTGCTGCCCGGCGTGACCATCGTGCACGACGGCTATACCCGCCTGATCAAGCTGCAGAACGACGGCTATGCCTACATCGGCGGGTTCTGACGCAGTCGGCGCGCGCTGAAGCGCGCAGAGTGGATGTACCCAGAGCCCGGCTTCAAGTAATCCGTCTACCGGCTATCCTTTGACAAACGGCTATCCCGGCCAGGGGCGGCCGCCAATGGAAACGAGGACAAAGGGGGCAGGCGATGAGAAAACTCGTGATGTGTTTCGACGGCACCTGGAACGACGTCAAGGACCAGACCAACGTCTCCCGCCTCCACGCCGCCATCCCGGCCATCCCGGAGCAGCCCGGCGGCCCCGTCCCGCAACTGAAGTATTACGACGAAGGCGTCGGCACCCATTTCGGCACCATCATCACCGGCGGCATGCTCGGCAACGGCCTCACCCAGAACATACGCGAGGGCTACGCCTGGCTGATCCGGCACTGGCGCGCGGACGACCAGTTGTACATCTTCGGCTTCAGCCGCGGCGCCTTCACCGCCCGCAGCCTGGCGGGCATGATCGGCAAGTGCGGCATCATGAAGGAGGCCGACCCGAACCTGGACGAGCGCCGGCGCAAGATCAAGGCCCTGGAAGCCGCGACCCGGATCACAGAGCTGTACAAGTTCAGCAACCAGGCCGGCACCGACCCGATGGCCGAACTGGGCGACGGCACCCGCAAGGCGCGCATCCATTTCATCGGCGTCTGGGACACCGTCGGCGCACTCGGCGTGCCCCTGCTCAACTTCAGCGTGGCGGAGAAATTCCACGACACCAAGCTGGGCGACAAGGTCGACTTCGCCTATCACGCCCTGGCCATCGACGAGCACCGCAAGGACTACCAGGCGGCCCTGTGGACCCACATCCCCGACCCAACCCGGCAGACCGTAGAGCAGCGCTGGTTCCCCGGCGCCCACGCCAACGTCGGCGGCGGTTATGAAGACGATCTGCTGCCGGAACCGCCCCTGGCCTGGATCGCCCAGAAGGCCAGGGATTGCGGCCTGGAGATTTCAAACGAGGTGATCCGCCTGGACGGCAACGAATATCGCGCGCCGGTGCGCGACTCCTTCGCCGAGTTCGGTTTCGGCCTGTACCGCTGGGTCAAGCTGAACAAACCCTACCTGCGCCCCATCGGCGAGGGCGTCGCGGAAACGGTGGACGAGACCGCGTTGAAGAAATGGGCCGCCGAATTCGACTACCGCCCGGTCAACCTGGCCCATGCCACGCCGACCATCGCCCTGCCCGGTGTCGGCATCTCGCGCGGCTCCCTCACCGGGCAACCCTGACCCAAGGAGACCACCATGAGCACCCTGCTCGATGTCGTCATCGGCCTCACCCTGGTCTTCTTCCTGGCCGCCATGCTCTGCTCCGGCGTGCTGGAGATCGTCGCCCGGACCTTCTCCGCCCGCGGCCGGCTCATGCGCGAGGGCCTGGCCAGCCTGGTCCCGGACCGCTGGCTGTACCTGCGCCTGATCAACCACCCCATGGTCTCGGGCCTGTACCGGGGCCGGCCCGGCAAGGGCAGTCCGCCCTCCTACCTGCCGTCACGCAACTTCACCCTGGCCCTGATCGACACCCTGATGTTGCGCCACCGCCTGCATGGCGGGCAGGACGCCAGCCTGACCCTGGCGACGCTGACCGAGGCGATCCGGCAGGCCAAGGCCAAGGACCTCAGCATCGGCCACGCCCTGCTGCCGGTGGTCGAGGCCGCGCCCGACCTGGCCAGCGCCATGACCAGCATGGAGGCCTGGTTCGACACCGCCATGGAGCGGGTCAGCGGCTGGTACAAGGCCTACTCGCAGAAGATGCTGTTCGTCATCGGCCTGGCCGTCGCCGCCGCGTTCAACATCGACACCCTGCAGATCGCCGCCTCGCTCAGCCGCTCGGCCGAACTGCGCGCCGCCATGGTGGCCAGCGCACAGGGGCTGAGCGGACAGGATGCCGCAGCCGCGCAGGAGAATCTCGACGCCAAGGCCGAACTGAAACACCTGGCCGCTGCCGGCCTGCCGGTCGGCTATGCCTGCCTGAGCCCGAAACCGGACCGCGATGCCGGCAAGAAGGCAAAGATCGTCTGGTACCAGGAATGCGTCAAGGACACCATGGCGACCGAGGGCAGCAGCCTGTCGCTCAAACTGATCGGCTGGTTGCTCACTGCCCTGGCCACCACCCTGGGCGCACCGTTCTGGTTCGACGCCATGAAGAAGCTGGTTAACGTGCGCAACACCGGCCCGGTCCCCGCCAAGAAAGCATAGCAGCCGGATTTCCCGAACCGGCCGCCAGGGTACAGAATCGGACCCGTTGCCACCCGACCGGATGCCGCATGTTCGCCCCCTATCGCTATTTCGACCATGAGGCCGACGTCGGCATCGAGGCGCATGGCAAGACCTTGACGGAGGCGTTCGAGAACGCCGCCAGCGCCATGTTCGCGGTCATGACCCATCCGTCCCTGGTCCTGCCCGAACGCATGGTCCGGGTGGAATTCGACGAGGCGGACCCGGAACTGGCCCTGGTGGAATGGCTCAACCGCCTGATCGCCCAGGCCCGCCTGGCCGGCCTGGTGCTGGGCAGCTTCGAACTGGCGCGGGAGGGCGACCACTACACCGGCGCGGCCTGGGGCATGCACTGGAAGAAGGGCGCCGAACGCGGCACCGAGGTAAAGGGCGCCACCCTGACCGAACTCAAGGTGGCGCAGGACGGCAAGCGCTGGCGGGTACGCTGCGTGGTCGACGTGTAAGCGCCTATAGTCAGGGCGGAGATCCCGCCATGAACCTGAACCGCCTCGAAGCACTTACCGACACCTGCTGGAGCCTGCCGCGTCCGGCAGGTGACCCACGCGCCGAGGTGCGCCTGTACGGCAGCGCACCCCTGCTGGAGACCATGGACGACAAGGTGCTGGAGCAGATCGCCAACGTGGCCCGCCTGCCTGGCCTGGTCGGCGCTGCCATG
>JBAZLW010000328.1:0-3186 GCA_041650095.1 Hydrogenophilaceae bacterium
GTACTACCTGATCCCGCGCCTGTTCGGCCGTGAAGAGATGTACAGCACCCGCCTGATCAACGTGCACTTCTGGTGGTCCACCATCGGCGTCGTCCTCTACATCGCCGCGATGTGGGTGGCCGGTGTTGCCCAGGGTCTGATGTGGCGCGCCACCAACGCCGACGGCACGCTGACCTACAGCTTCGCCCAGTCGGTCAATGCGATGTATCCGTTCTACACGATCCGTCTGGTCGGCGGCACCATGTTCTTCCTGGGCATGCTGATCATGGCTTACAACGTGTGGAAGACCATCGCCGCCGGCAAGGCCGTCAACGACGCCGCCATCCCCCAAGCAGTTCACGCTTGATCAGAATAGGAGAGACGAATCATGTTTTCCCATAAGCTGATTGAGAAGAACATCGGCGCGCTGATCATCCTGACCATCCTGATCGTCAGTGTCGGCGGTCTGGTGCAGATCGTGCCCCTGTTCTTCCAGAAGTCCACCACCGAAGCCGTGCCCGGCCTGAAGCCGTACACTGCCCTGCAACTGACGGGTCGCGACGTCTACATCCGGGAAGGCTGCTACACCTGCCACTCCCAGATGATCCGTCCGTTCCGGGCTGAGACCGAGCGCTATGGCCACTTCTCCGTGGCCGGCGAGTTCGTCTACGACCGGCCGTTCCAGTGGGGTTCCAAGCGTACCGGTCCTGATCTGCACCGTGTCGGCGGCCGTTACTCGGACAACTGGCACACCGTGCACCTGATGAACCCTCGCGACGTCGTACCCGAGTCGAACATGCCCGCCTACCCATGGCTGGCTGACGCCTCGGCAGATGCTGCCAATATCCAGGCCAAGATGCGCACCCTCAACGTCGTCGGTCACGGTTACACCGACGCGGAAATCGAGGCTGCCCCCGCCGACCTGGAAGGCAAGACCGAAATGGACGCCCTGATCGCGTACCTCCAGGTACTCGGCACCAGTGCGCCCAAGGCTGAGTAACAGGCGTAAATGATCATGGACTCCAGTGTCATCGGTTCCGCCGTCACGGTCGTGTTTTTCGTGCTTTTCATCGCCATCATCTGGTGGGTCTACCACAAGGACAACCGGCACAAGCATGAGGAAGCCGCCAATCTTCCCTTCGAGGAAGAGGACGACGGCATCGATCACGGGCGTCCCTGACCCCATCGCGAGGAGAATTAAATGATTGCAGGCTATGCAGTACCTGACTTTGTCAGCGATTTCTGGCACTTCTACGTCGCCGGTATCACCATCGTGTCGATTATCGGTGTGATGTGGTTCCTGAAGGCCCAGACCACCCAGAAGCTCGCCCCCGGCGAGAAGGCCGAGATTATCGACCATGCCTGGGACGGCGATCTTCAGGAGTTCAACAACCCCCTGCCGCGCTGGTGGTTGTTCGGATTCTGGTTCCTGATCCTGTTTTCGGTCGTCTATCTGGTCCTGTTCCCCGGTCTGGGCAAGTTCGCCGGCGTCCTGGGCTGGACCTCGGCTGACGCCTACAACCAGGAGAAGACCAGTGTCGACGGCGAGTTCAACAAGGTGATGGAGCCGTTCCTGGCCATGGACGTTACGGCCGTGGCCGCCGATCCGACCGCGAAGGAAATGGGCCAGCGTTTGTATCTGACCTACTGCTCGCAGTGTCACGGTTCCAACGCCCAGGGCGATGGCAGGAACTTCCCCAACCTGGCAGACGGTCAGTGGCTGTTCGGCGGCGATGCGGACACCATCAAGGCCTCCATCTCCGGTGGCCGCGTCGGCGAGATGCCGGCCAACATGCTCGGTGACGAAGCCAGTGCCAAGGAAGTGGCAAACTACGTCCTGTCCCTGGGTGGCAAGCCGCACGATGCCGCCCTGGCTGCAGCGGGTCAAGGCAAGTTCGCCGCCTGTGCCGGTTGTCACGGGGCCGATGGCAAAGGCATGGTCGCCGCAGGCTTCCCCAACCTGACCGATGACGCCTGGCTCTACGGCAGCAGCGAAGCCGCCATCACGGAAAGCATCGTGAAGGGCCGCAAGGGTGGCATGCCTGCCTTCCAGGACCTTCTGGGCGACGCCAAGATTCACCTCCTGACCGCCTATGTCTGGGGTCTGGGCGGTGGTCAGCAAGCCGCTGTTGCACCGGCCGTAGCCGAAGCCGCACCTGTCGCAGCCGAAGCCGCACCGCAGTAAGTTGTAGTCCCGGCGGACGCCCCCTCCGGGGGGCTCCGCGGGCAAGCGGATTGTGCCAGTCCCCTTGCCCGCGGGTTACCGCGCATAGCATATATAAAGCACGTGTACCGTTTGTTTGGAGGAGAGCCCAGACACGGATAACCACGCAGCAGAGAGAAGGAGCCTTAAGGTGGCGGAATCAGAAACCAAGCAACCAATGAGCACGGAACCCGAACCACTAAGCCTGTACGAAGTACGCCAGAAGATCTACCCGCGTGCCGTGCATGGTGTGTTCAACAACTGGCGCATCGCCCTCGTCATATTTACCCAGGTCCTTTACTACGGCCTGCCCTGGCTGCAATGGAACGGCCGCCAGGCCGTGCTGTTCGACCTCGGCGCGCGCAAGTTCTTCCTGTTCGACTGGGTGTTCTGGCCCCAGGATTTCATCTGGCTGGCCGCCATCCTGATCATGTCCGCGCTGGGACTGTTCCTGTTCACCGCCGTCGCCGGGCGACTGTGGTGCGGCTATGCCTGTCCGCAAACCGTCTACACCGAGTTGTTCATGTGGGTGGAAAGCTGGTTCGAGGGTGATTACAAGAAGCAGCAGAAACTCAACACCATGCCATGGAACGGCGAGAAGATCGCCCGGCGCGGCGGCAAGCACCTGGCCTGGATCGTCATTTCGCTGTGGACCGGCTTCACCCTGGTGGCCTACTACACCCCGGCCACCGCGCTCTGGCAGGAACTGGTGACCTGGAACCTGGGCCCGTGGGAGACCTTCTGGATATTCTTCTACGCCTTCGCCACCTGGGGCTTCGCCGGCTTCATGCGCGAGCAGGTCTGCAAGTACATGTGTCCCTACGCCCGCTTCCAGAGCGCGATGTTCGACGATGACACCCTGATCATCACCTACGACTACCAGCGCGGCGATCCGCGTGGCGCACGCGGCAAGAATGCCGACTACAAGGCGCAAGGCCTGGGTGATTGTGTCGACTGCGGCATCTGCGTCCAGGTCTGCCCGACCGGCATCGACATCCGCAACG